>NZ_JAYAZJ010000116.1:0-5842 GCF_037273965.1 Claveliimonas sp.
GCCGAAAGGCAAGCCTACAGTTGAAAATCATGTACGTTATCTTGAAATACACCTATAGCAATCCAAAATAATACTGCATTCTCTTGACATATGGTTTATGATAAAGTCAAGAGGTGATAATTATGCTACATAATGAAACACGAAAACTACTCATTGAAGCTTGGAATAAGACTCACAATGCAAAAGAAATTGCAGAATGTTTTTCTGTTAATACCAGTACCGTTTATCGTCTTGAAAAAAGAATGCGCGAAACTGGTTCTGTCGAGACAAGGACTTCTTTGCGTGGGCGTAAACCGGTTCTGACTCAGAAAGATCTCCAAAATATTGATCTGCTGATCCAAAATCAGCCTGACATTACAATCAATGAGATCATAGAAAAACTTCAGTTGCATGTGAGTGATGAAACAGTCCGAAAGGCAATTTTAAAACTCGGATATGTTTATAAAAAGAAATCATTGCATGCCTCTGAACAGGAGCGTCCCCGATGTTCAGATCAGTCGAAAAAACTGGATAAAACATATGTCGGAGAACGCTGCAGATCATCTGGTTTTTCTGGATGAAAGCGGTGTCAATACAAACATGACAAGGCACTATGCCAGGTCTAAAAAAAATCAAAGGGCAGTAGACAGCACGCCGGTAAATACACCTTGTAACACAACGATTCTTTCCTCTATACGACTGGACGGTTCGACTGCATATACGGTATATCAGGGTGGAACTACGACAGAACGTTTCATCGAATATTTGAAAACAAAACTGATTCCAAGTCTATCCCGTACAGATGTTATTATAATGGATAATATGCGTTCTCATCATTCAAAAGCTGTAAAACAAGTATTGGATGAAGCCGGTATCGCTTACTGTTATTTGCCTCCATATAGCCCTGATTTGAATCCGATAGAAAAAATGTGGTCTAAAATCAAAGCTTTCTTGAGAAAGGAAAAAATTCGTATAGCAGCAAAATTGCCAGAAACAATTGAGAAGGCATTTTCGACTATACAGCAGTCAGATTGTTTGGGATGGTTTCGTTCGTGTAATTATGTGCAATAATTTATTGTTTTGCTATAGTTGAGAAACTGAAAGAAAAGATATATGTATCATTTGAAGACCTGAATGCTGAAATCAAAAAAATAGTAGCAGTCCTCAATAAACGATCTTTTCAAGGCAAGGATTTCTCAAGACAGGATGCTTTCGAAAAGTATGACAAACCATGTATGAAACCACTGCCAGGCGGATGTTACACGGCTTGCGACTATAAAGCGGTCCTAAAAGTTCCCAACAACTACCACATCTAATGTTAAGCTTAACATTAGATATGAAATGAAAAGTCAGGTAAAATGTAAAGCTTTTTACCAAAGCTCCATATTTCTACGAGTTTTATCGATTTTACAACTATGCGCTTTACATTTTCTCCTCTAAAATTAAGGAAAAACAGGAGGAGGAAAACCATGAAGGAACAAATGTCTGTAACCGAATTAATTCAAACTGTTTCGCAATCAATGAAAGGGGATGGTATCAAACAAGATTATATTACTCAGCTTTCGTATACGTGGAAAGCGTTGGAACAGTATCTTATAGCACATGATCTTGTTTTCAGCAAAGAAAACGCTTTTGCCTTTTTAAAAGATAAGTATGATATTCATGCGGATCAAAACTTCGCCAAGCTCCGCCCCATTGATAAACGAAGGAAACGAGCAGTCTGTGCTTTGCTCTATTGTGCTGATGGAAAAAGTGTATATCGTGAAAAAACATATTGGCCGTGTTCTTTCCACGATGCTTATGCGCTTCCCTTCTATGAATTCCTGAATGAACGTAAATCTCAGGATTTAGCTCTTTCAACCATAAATAGAGATATCTACACACTGAATTATTTTTCCAAGTACCTGCAGGAATCCAGGATATCAAAAATTTCTGATATATCTCCGGCAATAGTACAGGGATTTATGAAATGGCTTGCTGAGCAGAAAAACCTGCCAACCTTAAAAAGTGTTTCTGCGTCAATGCGAGTATTGCTTCGTTATCTTTACCAGAATGGACACACATCTGAGGATTACTCCCCAGTCGTCCTTTCAGTCAGATGCAGGAAGGTTGTCCCGTCTGTTTACCAAACTGATGAAATCGAAAAGATGCTGGTTTCTTTTAATCAATCCAGCGCAATTGGGATACGGAATTATGCTATGGTACTTATGGCGGCCCGGCTTGGTATAAGGGCATCTGATATCTGTGCCCTCGAATTCAAAAACATCCATTGGGAAAGAAATACCATTGAATTCGTAACTGTAAAAACTGGAAAGCCAGCTGTGCTGCCACTTCCTGCCGATGTTGGCAATGCAATTATCCGATACATAAAAGATGTCAGGCCAAACTCAGAGGATTATCATATATTTCTACGGATGCAGGCTCCTTTCAAAAAGCTCAATCCGGCGTCACTCCATATGATTGTAACAAACGCATTCCGGGATGCCGGCATAACAGCAAGACCAGGGCGTTGCCATGGCCCCCATGCACTACGCGCAAGTCTGGCAACCTCTATGTTGGAAAAAGAAATTCCATTACCAGTTATATCAGAGGTGCTTTCTCATTCAGACACAGATACTACAAAAATGTATCTGAAAGTCGATATGCATCACCTGAGAAAGATTGCCTTGGAAGTACCAGGTCTCACCGGTGTATGGATGGGAGGTGTCCGTATATGATACAGGTCTATCACAGTATCTTTGCAGAGCTCATACGGGATTTTATTGCTTATAAAAGGGCTGCTGGTTATAAGTATGAAACAGAGGCTGTCTACCTTAAAACTTTCGATGATCTTTGCTTTTCTCTGAATATAGATTCTCCAAAGTTTACAAAAGAACTCATGGACAAATGGTGTGAGAAGAAACCTTATGAGTCAGCAAGATCCTGTCACCAGCAACGTATCAGCTGTATCCGGCAGTTCGCCCTTTTCCTGATATCTTCAGGCTATGAAGCTTATATTCCAGTTAACCTTGAATATATCCGACAAAGGAAATCGAAATATTCTGCGTATATCTTTACCCACGAGGAGATGAAGCGAATCTTCGAAGCCAGTAATAAAATCTACCCAAACCGTCGGTCCACGATGCATCTTGTGATGCCTGTCCTCATCCGATTACTGTATTGTACGGGATTGCGTGTGATGGAAGCACTTAATGTACGTAAGTAGGTAATCATCCGTACCTTGACAAAATAAGAAAATCCCCCGGTACTTACCAGGGGAAGAACGTTCCTTACTTTTTCAGCTTGCTATGGCAATCGGCCGGAAGGCTGGCAGACCAAGGGAGAAGTTCCTGCATGGCTTCTTTTTCTGGAAATGGCCCCAGGTCTTTCATCTTCTCCAGCACATAGGTGAGATAATGGTATGGCTTTAGGCCATTTAGCATGGCTGTTTCCGTAATGCTGTATACGGTTGCGCTGGCCTGAGCCCCTCGGATGCTCTTTGCAAACAGCCAGTTCCGCCTCCCTATCGCAAAGTTCTTCAGCGCCCGCTCAGCCGCCAGATTATCGATACTTAAATGCCCGTCTTCCAGATAGCGTTTCAGATAAACCTCCTGATTCATGGCGTACAGGACTGCCTTCCCGATCAGCGAAGAACGGTCTACGGCATCCTCCAGGGTATGGAGCCACTCAAAGAAAGCCTCTAAAAGCGGTTTTGCCTGCTTTTGACGCTCTTCATACCTTTCTTCCGGTGACTTGTCACGGATCATCTCCTCTATCTTATAGAGCATCCCGATCCGTTCCATTGCCTGATATGCCGTTGTCTTTTTCAGCTGCTCTTTTGTGAAATCCTTTTTTAATACGGTCAGGGCTTCATCGAACTTGCGTCTCGCATGGGCCATGCATCCCGTCACAGTGATCCTTTCCGGAAGGCTGTGGTATGCCTGGTACCCATCGCAGGTGAAATATCCCTCGAACGGATTACCAAGGAATTCCTTCGGATGGTATCCGGCACGGGTCCTCTCGTACTGGAAAAGAACCATCCGCGGTGAGCCGCTGTGTTCATCCGTCAGATACACCCACATCCAGTTCTGGGTGGAACCCTCCTGGTCCGGCTCACCGATCACCTGAATCCTGGTTTCGTCCCCGTGTAAATATTTGCTTCGGAGCAGCTCCTCTTTCATCAGATCATAAAGCGGCTGCAGATACCGGTCAGCGCACAGGATAATCCAGTTTGCCATGGTCTTTGTGGAAAGGTTCAGGTTATACCTGGCGAATTCCCTCTCCTGACGCGCAAGCGGCATCCCGTTTACATACTTGGCGTTCATAATGCCTGCCACCAGTGACGGGGTTGCCGCGCTGCCTTTCAGAAGGGACGGCGCTTTTTCCGGCCGCTTCATCGCCCCGCATTTCGGGCAGCAGTAAACAAAGGTGACTTCCTCCGCCACTTCAAACCGCGCAGGGATGAATTTCAGGCGCTTTACGGTTTCCTTTGTGACCACTTTATATTTGGTGCTGCAGTCCGGACAGTATTGGTCCGCGCCCTCCAGCTTGTATTCCACCACTTCGGTTGTTTCAAAGGAGGAAAGGTCTTCTTCTTTTTTGCCGGGACGTTTCTTCCTCCGGTAAGGAGACGGATGGACCTCTTCCAGGTCCGGCTCCGGGGCATCCGCGTCCGCTTCCTTCTCCGCTTCATTAAAAAGATTCAGCTGGGTATAGCCGTCCGCGTATTTTTCGCTGGACGCACCAAACCGCTTCCTCCGGGCAAGCGTCAGGCGGTCCGAGAGCATCGCGTTCAGGAATTCCAGCTCTTTTTTCTGCTCTTCCAGCATCCGGATCTTTGTTTCCTGATTCTGCAGCCTTTCTTCCTGTCTCTGCAGCGCTTCTTCCTGCTTTTGCTGGTGCTGCTGCATGAGTTTTAACAGGGAGCACATATCCTCCCTGCTCATCCGGTTCAGTTGTTCTTCTGTAAAAATCGGGTCCATCACACAGCCTCACCTTTCTGCAATCTTTACTGGAGAGTATACCATAAAAAGGATTCGGTTCCTATCGGAAATGACCTCCGCAAACAGAGGAAAATCCGCGTCAAATCGGGGAAATTTCTGCTTTTTGCGGATTGACAGGATTCGGCTCAGATGATGATCTTCGGGTGGCGCTCCGCAAACGCGCCGCTGGGATTCAACGACAATCCATCGCATAGCCAGTGGATCTCTTTCAGGGTAACTTTGCACAGTTCGTCCGGTGTATCTGGCCAGTGGAAGGCATCCCTCTCCAGCCGTTTCATTAGGATCCAGAATCCGGACCCGTCCCATTGGAGAATCTTGATCAATGTGCGTCTGCGATTGCAGAACGCGAACATACAGCGGGAGTACGGGTCGAGATGGAATTTCAATTTGATGATTGCGGCCAAACCGGTATAGCTCTTGCGCAGATCGGTCACTCCGCACGCCAGATAGACAGTTGTGCTTCCGGAAAAATCAAGCATAGTTCTTCAGGACCTGGAGAAGGGCAGTGATTAGCCGGGCCGGGCAGTCCGCGGCAACTTCAATCCGGATATTGTCCGGAAAAAGAATTGCCACAGGCGGATTCCCCGCGATGGCATTCACCTGCAGGTTCTGTTCGGAAGGCAATTTTGCAAACACCGGTTCCGCAAAGCATTCCGTCCCGGTATCCGCTGCCCGGATCTTTCGGATCCAGTAGCTCAGCGTGGACTGTGGGATCTCGTTTTGCTGGCACCAGTCTTTGCGGGATAAACCGCTTTCCTGGAAGGCACGGATCCGCTCTGCCCAAAGATCCGCTTTTAATGCTGCATGTTCATTCGTATTAATTGGGATCACCTCCATCATTTGAGACTATCTTATCAAATGCGGAGATGAATTTGTAGGTA
>NZ_JAYAZJ010000117.1:0-42155 GCF_037273965.1 Claveliimonas sp.
GGCGAATGCCCGTGAGCGAGAGACTTCTGTCTCGAGCTCGCATGGCTCTTTGCGGGGGCTTGTCTTTCTTAGGGCGAATGCCCGTGAGCGAGAGACTTCTGTCTCGAGCTCGCATGGCTCTTTGCGGAGACTTGTCTTTCACAAAGCCACCGGGCACACTACACAAACAACAATCCAACAACCAGGTGAATATATGAATCAAAAAACACTGAATAAACTTGAATACAACAAAATCATCGAACTTCTGGCACAGCAGGCCACCTGTCCCGGAGGCGAACGCGCCTGCCGGGCTTTAAAACCGTCTGCCGACTTAACTGCCATCGAAACAGCACAGGCGGAAACAGAAGCCGCTTTTTCAAGGATTGTCCGCAAGGGAAAACTTTCTCTTAGCGGCTGTTATCCTGTATCCGACTCTCTGAAACGCCTGGAAATCGGCGGAACTTTAGGAGCCGGAGAACTGCTGCGCATCTGCAAGCTTCTCTCGGCTGCAAACCGCGCGAAATCCTACGGACGCCACGAGACAACGGACGATCTTGCAGATTGTCTGGATCCGTATTTTGAACAGATCGAACCCCTTACCGTTCTGTCGTCCGAGATTGAACGGTGCATCATCAGCGAGGAGGAGATCAGCGACGATGCAAGCCCTGCCCTGAAGCAGATACGCCGGCAGATCGGCCTTGCAAATGACCGGATCCATTCCACCCTCACCTCCCTTGTAAATGGTTCCATGCGCAGTTATCTTCAGGACGCATTGATCACCATGCGGGGAGACCGTTACTGCATCCCTGTCAAAGCAGAATACAGAAGCCAGGTTCCCGGTATGATCCACGACCAGTCGGCCACCGGATCCACTCTTTTCATCGAACCAATGTCTGTTGTAAAGCTGAATAACGACCTAAAGGAGCTGTACGGCAAGGAACAGGAGGAAATCCAGGTGATCCTGGCCTCTCTTAGCGCCGCTGCCGCCGAGCACATCGATGCCATACGCGCCGATTACCAGATCATGACTACCCTTGATTTTATTTTCGCAAAGGGGAGTCTTGCACTGTCCATGAACGCAAGCCGTCCGGTCTTCAATCAGGACCGGCGCATCCATATACGTGAGGGCCGCCATCCTCTCCTTGACCGGAAAAAGGTAGTTCCCATCACCGTGACGCTGGGGGATACCTTTGATCTTCTGATCATTACCGGTCCCAACACCGGGGGAAAAACTGTCTCCCTGAAGACAGTGGGACTTTTCACCCTCATGGGACAGGCCGGACTTCATATTCCCGCCCTGGACCGCTCTGAACTGGGTGTTTTTGAAAATGTCTATGCAGATATCGGAGATGAGCAGAGTATTGAGCAGAGCTTAAGTACCTTCTCGTCTCATATGACAAATATTGTCTCCTTCCTGAAAAAGGTCACCCCGTCTTCTCTCGTCCTCTTCGACGAGCTGGGCGCCGGAACAGACCCTACAGAAGGTGCAGCTCTTGCCATTGCCATCCTAAGTCATCTTCATCGGCAGGGAATCCGCACCATGGCAACCACCCATTACAGTGAGCTGAAGGTATTTGCCCTTTCGGAGAAGGGCGTGGAAAATGCCTCCTGTGAATTTGATGTGGAAACTCTCCGTCCCACTTATCGTCTTTTGATCGGTATTCCCGGCAAGAGCAACGCCTTTGCCATTTCCAGCAAACTGGGGCTTCCCGACTACATTATTGAGGACGCCCGCCGTCAGCTTTCCTCCCAGGATGAATCCTTTGAGGACATTTTAAGCAATCTGGAACAGAGCCGGCGCACCATTGCCCGGGAGCAGGAGGAGATTGCCGCTTACAAGCGGGAGCTGGAAAAACTGAAATCCGAAGCGAAACAAAAACAGGAAAAACTGGATGCGCAGCGGGAACGCATCATCAATGAAGCCAACGAAAAGGCCCGCACTATCCTGCAGGAAGCCAAGGATGTGGCCGATGAAACAATGAAAAATTTCCGGCGTTTCGGCAAGGAAAACATTTCCGCCTCCGAGATGGAGAAAGAAAGGGAACGCCTCCGCCGCAAGATCGCCGCATCAGAGTCCGGAAATTCCCTGCAGACAAGGAAGCCTGCCAAGGTTCACAAACCAGGCGATTTCAAATTAGGGGAATCTGTCCGTGTCCTCAGCATGAACTTAAACGGTACTGTTACCTCTCTTCCCGATTCCCGCGGAAATGTAACAGTGCAAATGGGAATACTCCGCTCACAGGTTAATATTTCCGATCTGGAGATCATTGAGGAAAAGCCGGTATATACTGCTGCCAAGAACAGACGTAATACATCCCAGGGCAAAATGAAGATGGGCAAATCCCTTTCTGTCAGCCCGGAGATCAATCTTCTGGGAAATACAGTGGATGAGGCGATTGCCAAACTGGATAAATATCTGGATGACGCTTACCTTGCGCATATTAACCAGGTGCGGATCGTTCACGGCAAAGGAACCGGAGCGCTCCGCAATGGAATCCATAATTATCTTCGCCGTCAAAAACATGTGAAAAATTATCACCTTGCCGCTTTCGGCGAGGGAGATGCCGGCGTAACTATTGTAGAATTTAAGTAACCAGGGGGGAGAACTATGGTAACGAAACAGAAAATCTTAATTGTAGACGATGACGAAAATATTGCTGAACTGATTTCGCTGTATCTGACAAAGGAATGTTTTGACACAATGATGGTCCACGACGGAGAAGAAGCATTAAAAACCTTTGATCTTTATCAGCCTAATCTGATTCTCCTTGATCTGATGCTGCCCGGTATTGACGGCTATCAGGTGTGCCGGGAAATCCGCAGCCGTTCTCAGACGCCTATCATCATGCTTTCCGCAAAAGGTGAGGTTTTTGACAAGGTGCTGGGGCTGGAACTGGGTGCCGATGACTATATTCTGAAACCATTCGACTCCAAAGAACTGGTGGCTCGTGTGAAGGCTGTCCTTCGGCGGTATCATCCTGTCAAGACAGAGGAACCGGAAAAAGATCGCGGGAAATACGTGGAATACCCCGGTATCGCGATCAATCTTACAAACTATTCTGTTCTTGTAGACGGCAAAAATGTGGATATGCCTCCCAAAGAGCTGGAGCTTCTCTATTTCCTTGCCTCCTCGCCCAATCAGGTATTTACAAGAGAACAGCTTCTGGATCAGATCTGGGGCTATGAATACATCGGCGACACAAGAACAGTAGATGTCCATATCAAACGGCTCCGTGAAAAGATCAAGGATCATCCATCCTGGAGTCTTAGCACAGTATGGGGAATCGGCTATAAATTTGAAGTAAAGTAACGGCTAAGTAAATCTTTTATGAAATAAATCTTCTATGGAGAACAGTCATGATCTTTCACCGTTCTAAACAAAATCAGCGGAAGGCTACCCTTCCGCTTAACAGCACACTATATCTGAAATTTATTGTTATTTATATTGTGTTTGGCTTTCTGGCCCTTTTCACTGCTGCCACATTGACTTCCAGTCTGACTTACACAAGTCTCAAGGAATCTGCTGCCAGCAGACTGTATTCCGAAGCTACTGTCTTTGCCAATGATTATCTTCCGGATTATTTCAACGAATTCTTATCTTCTTCTGAAGTTCGTATGCAGCTGGAGGGAATGAGTTCTTACACAGACGCTTCTGTCTGGCTGGTAGACCGGGAAGGTACTCTTTTGTTTTCTGCCCATCCGGATATCTATCCATCCGCCCCCTCTGCGATTGAAAATTTCAACCCGGCCGAAAACGGAAGTTCTACTTATCAGGAGGGAAATTATCATGGCTACTTTTCAGAACCCGTTCTTACCGTCATGGTCCCGGTGATCCGCGGTTTTTCCACAGACGGATATCTTCTGATCCACAAATTCGTATCAGATATCACCCAGTCGAGAGACATGCTGATGCAGTTTGTATACATTACTGTCATCATCATTTACCTTCTCTCTTTTATTGTACTGCTGGCCTTTCAGGTTCTCGTATACCGTCCCTTGCGCAAGATCACAGAGGCGGCGACTCAGTATGCCTCGGGAAATCTGGACTACGAGATTCCTGTCACCACGGAAGATGAAATGGGATACCTGTCCGCCTCTTTAAACTATATGTCATCACAACTCAAAGATATGGAAGATTATCAGAAAAAGTTTGTCGCTAATGTATCCCATGATTTCCGATCTCCGCTTACATCCATTAAAGGTTATGTGGAAGCCATGGCAGATGGAACGATTCCGCCCGAAATGCAGGAAAAGTACCTGAAGATCATTCTCTTTGAAACAGAACGTCTGACGGATCTGACACAGGATCTCCTCACATTGAATGAATTTGACACAAATAACCTTCTTTTAAACAGGGAAAATTTTGATATTCACGAAGTCATTAAAAATACGGCCGCCTCTTTCGAGGGAACATGCACCCACAAAAAAATTTCTATCGAGCTTGTTCTCGCCACAAAACATGTGAATGTCTATGCAGATAAACGTAAGATCCAGCAGGTTCTCTATAATCTGATCGACAATGCCATTAAATTCAGCGAGCCGGAGTCCACCGTCATTGTAGAGACAACCGATCGCGGCGACCGGATCCACATTTCTGTAAAAGATTACGGGATAGGGATTCCAAGAGATGCCCTGAATAAAATCTGGGAGCGCTTCTATAAAACCGACAACTCCCGCGGAAAGGACAAAAAAGGCACAGGCCTGGGGCTCGCCATTGTTAAGGAAGCTCTCCAGGCCCATGGTGAAAATATTAATGTCATCAGTACTGAAGGTGTGGGAACTGAGTTTATCTTCTCTCTTCCCAAGAAAGCAAATTAGTACAGCATAGCTGCTATTTCGCCTTCCTCCATGTTATCTGCGTCTACCCAGACGTATCCGGAATCGATTTCCGCTTCATTTCCCATATCCAGAATAGAACGGGCGCTTGCCACAATGGCTGCATATCCCATTCCGTAAGGATTCTGAGCTACAAGTCCGTATATACTGCCGTCCTGCAAAGCCTGAACCTCTTCTTCGGTAGCGTCAAAGCCTACAATCTTCACATCTTTTTCCAGACGGGCGGACTGCTCTGCCGCTGTCATGACTGCATTTCCGCTTGTACCATATATCCCTTTTACATCCGGATTCTTTGCAAAAATATAATCCATCAGTTCGTCATCTGTGATATCAGCTGCCTGAACCTGCGTTTCCGGATCCTCATTCACTCTGGCCTCTTCTCCTGCCTTTGCATAAGTTCCTCCATTTATCTCATCTGCCATCGTCTGCTTCAAACTATCCAGATCTTCCAGATAATAAATGTTTTTCACTTCCATCTCCGGATAATCATTCTTTATCTTATTGACAAAAGCTTCTTCTCTCTCTTTTGCGGTAATAGATCTGGAATCATGGACAAAGACCATGACTTCTCCTTTGTTCTCCAGCGCTTCTGCCATATGTACGGCCGCCTCCTCTGCTGCCGCTGTATTGTTTGTGCTGATTCTTGCCATGATATTCTGATAGTTGCTGCCTGAATCAAAGGTTACAACAGGAATCCCATTCTCTGCTGCCAGGTCAAACTGGACATCACATGACTGTGAATCAATGATCGAAATCGCTACTGCGGCAGGATATCTTGCCAGCTCTTCATCCAGGATGTTCACCTGTTCATCTACGTTTCCATTCTCACCGGGGCCGCTGTATACCATACGTACCTTATCGTCCCCTTTATATCCAAGCGCTTCATTTATATCATCCACGGCCTGCTGTGCCCCTTCTTGTACATTATCCCAATAATCTCCCGAGGCAGCCTTGCCGAGCAGGGAAAAATATGTTCCCGGCTCCAGATTCAGCCCTTCTACATTTCCATAGGCTGTCGGATTCAGGGCATCCAGTCTGATCTTTTCTTTGTCCACTTTTTCTTCTGTTTTATTAACGGTTGTTTCCCGCTCTTCTCCGTCATTGGACTGAACAGCGCAGCTGCAAAAAAGTAAAGCTGTGCTTAATACGATTGCTGATAATTTCCACTTTTTACACATTACTTTCCTCTCCCTGCATCATATTTTTTTACGTAACTACAAACACTATACACCAAAACAGCGGGAAAATGTAAAAAATTTTTCTTAAATTTTACTGAGAACTTTCTATTATTTTTGTATACTGTATTCAATTTAGTACAATATTCTTATTGACTAAATGATATTCGTTCTCATATAATAATCTCAACCGGTCTGTATCAGGTTTGACCGGTTGGTAATTGATCAAACAGCTCATTTAAGGAGGAACCTTTTATGGAAAAACATTGGATCTCTGAAAGCTGGGACGGCTTCCGCCCCGGTAGATGGAACCGTACATCCGTCAATGTGCGCGACTTCATTCAGAATAATTATACTCCCTATGAGGGAGATGAAGCTTTTCTTGCAGGCCCCACAGAGGCCACCAGAAAACTTTGGGAGCAGGTTATGGATCTGTCTAAAAAGGAGCGTGAGGCAGGAGGCGTCCTTGATATGGATACGAAGATCATCTCCAGCATTACTTCACACGGACCGGGCTATCTCAACAAAGACCTGGAACAGATCGTAGGCTTCCAGACAGACAAACCTTTCAAGCGTTCCCTGCAGCCTTTCGGAGGAATCCGTATGGCACAGAATGCATGCCACGAGAATGGATACGAAGTAGATCCTGAAGTGGTGGATATCTTTACCAAATACAGGAAAACTCACAATCAGGGGGTATTTGACGTCTACACGCCGGAGATGCGCCTTGCCAGAAAGTCAGCGATCATCACAGGTCTTCCGGACGCTTACGGACGGGGACGCATCATCGGCGATTACCGCCGCGTAGCTCTGTACGGAACTGACTGGCTGATCGAGGACAAAAAGCAGCAGCTTGCCACCTCCCTTGTCCGTATGACCGGAGATAACATCCGTTTAAGAGAAGAACTGGCAGAACAGATCCGGGCCCTCGGCGAATTGAAAGAATTGGGAGAGATTTACGGATTCGATATCAGTAAGCCGGCCAAAAATGCCAAAGAGGCAATTCAGTGGCTCTACTTCGGCTACCTGGCAGCCGTCAAAGAGCAGAACGGCGCTGCCATGAGTCTGGGCCGCACCTCTACCTTCCTCGACATCTATATTCAAAGAGATCTTGACCGCGGACTTATCACGGAAGAACAGGCGCAGGAGTATATCGATCACTTTATTATGAAGCTTCGCCTGGTAAAATTTGCCCGTACTCCGGAATACAATTCCCTTTTCTCCGGAGACCCGACCTGGGTGACTGAATCCATCGGAGGAGTGGGCATCGACGGACGGCCGCTCGTGACGCGTACTTCCTTCCGGTATCTCCATACACTGGACAACCTAGGAACCGCTCCGGAACCGAACCTGACCGTATTATGGTCTACGAGGCTGCCACGGGCTTTTAAAGAATACTGTGCGAAGATGTCTATCAAATCTTCTTCCATTCAATATGAAAATGATGATCTGATGCGTGCTACCCATGGAGATGACTATGCGATCGCATGCTGTGTATCTTCTATGCGTGTCGGAAAGGAAATGCAGTTCTTCGGAGCCAGAGCCAACCTGGCAAAATGCCTCCTGTACGCTATCAACGGCGGTATGGACGAACGGCTGAAAGTACAGGTGGGTCCGAGATACCGCCCGGTGGAAACAGAATATCTGGATTACGATGATGTCATGCAGAAGTTTGACGATATGATGGAATGGCTGGCAGGCCTGTATGTCAACACACTGAACGTCATTCACTATATGCATGACAAATACTGCTATGAAAGGCTTCAGATGGCCCTTCACGACAGAGAAGTGAAACGTTACTTTGCAACCGGTATCGCCGGCCTTTCTGTTGTGGCCGATTCCCTGTCCGCCATCAAATATGCCAAAGTAAAGGCTGTACGTGATGAGGATGGTCTGGTGGTTGATTACGAAGTAGAAGGTGATTTCCCGAAATACGGAAACAATGACGACCGCGTAGATGAAATCGCAGTAGAGCTTGTCCGAAACTTCATGGATAAGATCCGCAAGCATCACACCTACCGTCATTCCATTCCTACTATGTCTATCCTCACCATCACATCCAATGTTGTTTACGGTAAAAAGACCGGAAATACACCGGATGGCAGAAAACAGGGCGAGCCTCTTGCGCCGGGTGCAAACCCGATGCATCAAAGAGACACTCACGGGGCTTTGGCTTCTCTTGCCTCTGTTGCAAAGATCCCATTCCGCCATGCACAGGATGGTATCTCAAATACCTTCTCCATCATTCCGGGAGCGCTCGGAAAGGACGACATGATCTTTGCCGGGGACCTGGATCTTGACAGGCTGGAGGCAGAGTGCGGAAATATGGCGTGCAATATTCCAAATATCGAAGAGAGCATTGACCGCGAGTAATTTAACTGGTATTGTAAATAGAAAGGAGAATCATTATGACAGTAAATAAACAGCAGGTAGATAATCTTGTATCCATGTTAGACGGCTATGTTGAACAGGGCGGACACCATCTGAATGTAAATGTATTCACAAAGGAAACTCTTCTGGATGCCCAGAAGCACCCCGAAAAATATCCGCAGCTCACTGTCCGTGTATCGGGATATGCCGTAAACTTCATCAAACTGACGAAAGAGCAGCAGGATGACGTTATTGCCAGGACATTCCACGAAAATCTTTAAGCTATGAAAGGTTTTGTGCATTCGATAGAAAGCTGCGGCACTGTGGACGGTCCCGGGATCCGTTATGTGATCTTCCTTCAGGGCTGTCCCATGCGGTGTCAGTACTGTCATAATCCGGATACATGGGAGTATGGAAAAGGAACGGAAATGACTGTCCAGGAAGTTCTGGAAGGCTTTTATTCCAATCTTCCTTTCTACAGAAATGGAGGAGTGACTGTCACCGGAGGGGAGCCCATGATGCAGATGGATTTTCTGATCGAGGTTTTCCGTGATCTAAAGAAACACGGCATCCACACCTGCATCGATTCTTCGGGAATCATGTTTAATCCTCACAATGATGCCTTTATGAAACGGCTGGATGAACTTTTATCCATGACTGATCTCATCCTTCTGGATATCAAGCATATAGATGACAGACAGCATCAGATTCTGACCGGACATTCCAACCGCCAGATTCTGGCTTTTGCCAAATATCTGGATGAACGGGGTGTCCCTGTATGGATCCGTCACGTTGTCGTCCCCGGCATTACACTGTTCCGGGAATATCTGGAACAGCTCGGAGCATTTATGGGGACTTTAAATAACGTGAAAGCCCTGGATGTGCTTCCCTATCATTCCATGGGAAAAATAAAATATAAAACCCTACATCTTTCCTACCCATTGGAAAATACCAGGGAAGCCACCAGGGAAGAAGCGGCTATGGCAAAACACATTATTTTATCCGCCTACAAAAAGGCTAAAAGTTGAAAATGACATTCAATTTCTTGTCCTAAATTTAGAACATCTTTTTCTCTTGTATATTTGTTTTTTTTGTATTATGATATGTATAAACCAAGTAGACTTATGTTCTATAATGATAAAGGAGGATATACCAATGGCACATGTAATTAGTGATGAATGTGTAAGCTGTGGAGCTTGCGAAGCAGAATGTCCAGTAGGAGCTATTTCTCAGGGCGCTGACCACTATGAAATCGATGCAGACGCTTGTGTTGACTGCGGAGCTTGTGCAGCTCAGTGTCCAACAGGAGCAATTTCCCAGGGCTAATTCATCTCTGGAAACATAAAAACAAAAAAGAAAGCAAAAAAGACAGGCTGGTTCGACAGACTGTCTTTTTTTCGCCTCTTTTTGTATTTTCCGGCGGAATATGTAACTAAGATTCCCCGGGCACATCCTCCTTTTGACAATATCTTCACTGTGTACATGCTATACTTGGAATTGCAAAGGGGGTATGAATATGGGAAACGCACTTAACACATTAAGCAGTGCAACAAAAGAAGATACCAAACTATACAATTGTATTAAAGAGCTATATGAACAGGGCGTTCCATTTGACGAGCTGAAAGCTCTCATTCCCGATATGAAACGCACCAGAGAACAGCTCCGCATGAAGCGTATGCTGGAAAATAATAACGAAGTGCTGACAGCTATGATCACAAAAGAACTGTCCTTCCTCCTGGATGCCAAAGAGCGGCAGGAAGAAGAACAGTTCAAACGGCTGGATCAATTGATCCGCCAGCAGCAGTCCTTTCGGAAAGAAGCTGCCAAAGCAGGACCGGCAGAACGGCTGAAACGCCTACTCCTGCCAGGATAAATTGGCAAACTTCGTGTAATCCGGCAGCCATGCCAGATGAACGGTCCCTATGGGGCCGTTTCTTTGTTTTGCGATAATAATCTCCGCCTGATTAGGCGTCTCTGTATCTTTATTATAATAATCGTCACGGTAAATAAACATTACCACATCGGCGTCCTGCTCAATGGCTCCCGACTCTCTAAGGTCGGAAAGCATCGGTCTGTGATCGGGCCTTTGCTCTACCGCACGGCTGAGCTGTGATAATGCGATTACGGGAACATTCAACTCCCTTGCCACGCCCTTCAGGGATCTGGAAATATCAGAAATTTCCTGCTGACGCGACTCCGCACGCCCGCCTACTCTTCCGGTCATCAGCTGCAGGTAGTCAATGATGATCAGGTGAAGATCCTGCTCCAGCTTATACTTCCTGCATTTGCTTCTTAATTCGGAAATGGAAATTCCCGGCGTATCATCAATAATAAGGTTGGACTTTCCGATAATCCCCGCACTTTCTATCAATTTTTCCCAGTCATCGTCCTTTAAGTTTCCGGTACGAAGGGCCTGAGAATCCACCTGTGACTCCAGGGAAAACAATCGGTTTACCAGCTGCTCCTTGGACATCTCCAAACTGAAAATGGCTACGGTCTTATTGCTTTTAAAAGCCGCATGCTGTGCAATATTCAAAACAAAGGCTGTCTTTCCCATAGAAGGCCTTGCCGCTACAAGGATCAGGTCCGACGGCTGCAGTCCTGACAGCTTGTAATCCAGATCCAGGAATCCGGTAGGAATACCGGTGACAGTCCCCTTCGTCTTTGCCGCCTTCTCAATCCGGTCCAGGGCATTTAAGACAACCTGCTTGATGGGCACATAATCTCCTGTGCTTCTTTTCTGGGCCAGCTCGAAAATGCTCTTTTCCGCTGTCTCCAGGATCGCTTCCATTGAATCGCTTCCTGCATAACAGGAATTTGCAATCTCTTCATTTGTCTTTATAAGCCTGCGGAGCATAGATTTTTCAAACACAATATCCGCATAATATTTAACGTTCGCTGAAGTGGGAACTGCGGCAACCAGATCGCGGACAAATTCCAGACTGGAAATTTCATCCGGTACATCCTTTTCCTTCAGCCTCTCCTGAAGAGTGATCAGGTCCACCGGCTTCCCTTCATTGAAAAGCTCTGTCATAGAATCAAATATAACGCCGTATGAAGTTTGATAAAAATCTTTGCCGCTGATGATTTCAGAAGCGGTCATGATCGCATCCTTGTCCATCAGCATGGCGCCTACGACAGACTGTTCCGCCTCTATGCTGTGAGGCGGTACACGTTTAATGAGAGCTTCCTCCATCTCCGGCATCGTTCTATGCCTCCTCTGTTACATTTACTTTCAGCTCTACAGTCACTTTCGCGTGAAGTTTTACAGGAACCATGTGAGTTCCCAGGGTTTTCAGCTGTTCCTTAAGCTGGATCTTTTTCTTATCCACTTTCAGTCCCATCTGCTCTTCCACAGCCGACGCAATTTCCTTGGAAGATACAGATCCGAAAGCCTTGCCGCCGTCTCCGGTTTTAATGGAAATGGTCACCTTGCCTTCCTCCAGCTTCTTTCCAAGTTCTTTTGCCGCATCCAGCTGTTCCTGTGCAATCTTCTCCTGATTTGCTTTCTGCAGTTTCAGGTCATTCATATTACTTTTGTTTGCCTCTGCTCCCTTTTTTGTCTTCAGCAGAAAGTTTCTTGCATATCCGTCATTTACCTCTACAATCTCCCCTTTTTTCCCGAGAGACTTTACATCCTCCAATAAAATTACTTTCATCTATATATCTCCTTTTTCTTTCATTTCAGTAAGCACTTTCTTCAGATCCGCCACGGCTTCATCCAGATCCGTATGATCAAACTGGGCTCCTGACGCGTTCATATGACCTCCGCCGCCAAGCCGCTCCATGATCACCTGCACGTTTATCTCATCAATCGAGCGGGCGCTGACATAGATCCTGCCGTTATACACTGTGAGCACAAACGTCGCCTTAATTCCGTCAATGTCAAGCAGTTCGTTGGCTGCCTGAGCCCCAATAATTGTCGGACTTTCGATCTTAAGATTTTCTCCTGTTGCAATTGCAAAATCATCCATATATACTTCCGCTCCGCTGATGATCCGCGCTTTCGCCTGATAGGATTTCAGATCATCCCGAAGAATTTTCCGGATAAACGGGATATCAGCGCCGCACCTTCTTAAGAAGGCCGCCGCCTCAAAAGTACGGACTCCTGTCTTATTCAGGAAATTATTCGTATCGATCATAATTCCTGCATAGAGACTGTTGGCTTCCATGGCCGGTATTTTGACATCATCTACAATATACTGCAGAACTTCTGATACCATCTCACACGCCGACGATGCGTACGGCTCAATGTAGGACAACAATGCACTTTCAATATTATCACTGCTCTGCCTGTGATGATCAAAAACAACCACAGTCTTTGTCATAGTCAGAAGTTCCGGACATTCTGTCATCTTGGGACGGTTGGTATCCACTACGATCACCATGGAACTGTCATCAATCATTTCCTTGGCCTCACCGGAAGTCACAAACATATCATCAGGATAATTGGGATGATTGACAAACTCCTCATACATGATGCGGACAGAGGCGGAAATATTATCCACTACAATATGCGCTTTCTTTTCAAGAGCTGCCGCAGCGCGGTAGATGCCAATTGCCGCTCCCAGGCAGTCCATATCCATCATCTTATGCCCCATAACAAGGATCGTGTCATTGACAGTAATAAATTCGCGGAGTGCTTCTGCTTTTACTCTGGCCTTTACCCTCGTATTTTTGGAGGTCTGCTCCCGTTTGCCTCCGTAGTAAGTAATGCCGCTGCTGTCCTTAATAACCGCCTGATCTCCTCCTCTTGCCAGAGCCAGATCAATGGCTGCCCGGGCATAGGTATAGCTCTGCACGTAAGCAGTCTGACTAAGTCCGAGACCGATACTTAATGTGGCCGGAATATTATTCCCGATATTTACGGATTTTACATCCTCAAGAAGAGAAAAACGATCCGCTTCCAGTTCCTTGAAGCACTGTTTTTTCATAACGATAAAATATTTATCTGTCTCCATCTTCTTTACGATTCCGTCAAGACGGGCAATATACTGGTTGATCTTCCTGTCGATCAGCGCTACCAGAAGACTCTGGCGCACTTCCTCTACACTGTCGATCACCTCGTCATAATTGTCGATGTAGATCAGACCTGCTACCAGCCGCTGTTCTTCATTTTGACGAAGAGCAGTATTCAGTTCTGTCACATCGGAGAGATAGACCGCAATAAAATATTCCTTCTCTTCCGGCATTTCCAGAAGCTGTTCTGAATTACTGAAGCCTTCCACAGGCACCTTCCTAAGTTCTGCCCGGTACTCTTTATCTTTATAATAGACTTCCATCTCTACCGTCTGATTTTCTTCTTTCGGGAAAATGCTGCGGTTCAGCTCCGGAATGTAACGACTGAGGACATTTTCTCCCTTCAGCTTGCCCCCCAGTATCTCACGGAACTGATCATTCATCCACATCAGCTTCCCATCTTCCAGAAGAAGAGCATATGGTACTGCCAGTTTCTTCAAAAGAGTATTCTGTACGATTCCATACTGGGCTGCAAATTCCACCAGGTCTTTCATAACAAGGGACTTATTATAAAAATACATTACGCCCACGATGACAATATAGATCACAACAAAAAGACACATCAGCATCCCTGCCTTGCGATCAAGACGATAGATCCATATATTCATTGCGATCAGCAAAATGGACATAACAGCCGGCCATTGCATGTATACTCTTAGTTGTCCTTTTAATCGTACACTTTGTTTTTCTTTCTTCTTCATATTTATATCCCTCAAAAACAATACAACTGCACACTGTATTATACCACTTTTGCCAGTAAAAGGGAAGAATTTTAAATGCCGGCAGTTTTTTTTGCACGAAAGAAGGGGGACAAAGATTTTCCGAAAATCTTCGTCCCCCTTTTCAGCCCGGTCTGCTTTTCTTGAAACAGCAGCCCTTCCTTGCTTTTATGATTCGTATCCGTTAGGATTCTGTGACTGCCATCTCCATGTGTCTTCGCACATTTCATCCAGTCCTCTTTCCGCTTTCCAGCCAAGCACCTTCGCCGCCTTTGCAGGATCTGCATAGCACATTGCAATATCCCCTGCACGGCGCGGTTTGATCTCATAGGGAATCTCTTTCCCGCATGCTTTGGAAAATGCTTTTACCATGTCAAGAACCGAATATCCCTGCCCTGTTCCAAGGTTGATCACATCAAGTCCCGGATTAGTGAAAATATAATTGATGGCTTTCACATGACCGATTGCCAGGTCAACTACATGAATATAATCACGCACTCCTGTTCCGTCCGGCGTGTCATAGTCATCTCCAAATACACCCAGTTTTTCCAGTTTTCCTACTGCCACCTGTGAAATATACGGCATAAGGTTGTTGGGGATTCCTTTCGGATCCTCTCCGATACGGCCGCTCTTGTGCGCTCCCACCGGATTGAAATAACGAAGAAGGATCACATTCCATTCCGGATCCGCTTTCTGCAGATCTGTCATGATCTGTTCCATCATGGATTTTGTCCATCCGTACGGATTCGTGCACTGTCCCTTCGGGCATGCCTCCGTGATCGGCATTTCTTCCGGGCTTCCGTATACAGTTGCAGAAGAACTGAATACGATATTCTTTACGCCGACTTCTCTCATTACGTTCATCAGTGTTAAAGTTCCGGTAATATTATTCTGATAATACTCCAGAGGCTTGCGCACAGATTCTCCTACTGCCTTAAGGGCCGCACAGTGGATCACTGCATCGATCTTCTCTGCCTCAAACATAGCTTTTAACGCTTCTGCGTCCAGAACATCTCCTTCATAAAACTGAACGCTTTTTCCTGTAAGCTCTTCCACACGCTTCAGGGATTCTTTAGAGGAATTACAGAGATTATCATACACAACAACCTCATAACCTTCATTCAGAAGTTCCAGGGCTGTGTGGCTTCCGATGTATCCTGCACCGCCTGTGATCAATATTTTCATTTTAATTACCTCCTCATATACGGACTATGTTTTGATGGATCAACTATACTTTGATTATAATCATCACATCTTATAAATACTATAAACATCATGGTGAAAACTATAAAAATATTGCGTTTTATGCTTCTTCCCAGAGATGCTGCGGATAAACTCCTTCATCCTTCATTCTCTGGATCGCTTCCATAACAACCGGCTTGTCCTCTTTATAAGTCACTCCATACCACTTGTCCCTGGATTTCAGGACTGCTGCCGTCGCTTTTTCCTCTCCGATCAGATCGCTGACAACAGTAGGAAGGAAATATTCGCACTTCATCGGATTGCTCTTCAGGCCTTCCTCTAAGAATGCCGGGAATCTTTCCTTGATCTCTTTCAAAATGCTGGCTGTAAATCCCCACATATTCATGGAAACTGTTGTGTCTGCCGGAACGAATGTCCAGGTTGCTCCTTCATCCTCGGAATAGGCAATTCCGCCTTCTCTCTTCTCGATCCTGGTTCTTTCATGAATACCTGTCAGCTCGCCCTTTTCATTTATGTCGCACAGACCTCTGGCCACATGTCCGTTATCTGTAACCGTATTTCCCAGTTCATACCCTACCATAGTATAACGATATTTCTCATCATCCTCATGAGATGCAAGATAATCATAGATCAGTTCAAATGCTTCCCGTCCGTAATAGTCGTCAGCATTGATTACCGCAAACGGTCCGTCGATCTCATCGATCGCACTTAATACCGCATGGGCAGTTCCCCATGGTTTCACTCTTCCTTCCGGCACTTCAAAGCCTTCCGGAATATTCTGAATATCCTGATATGCATAGGCAACATCCATATATTTACTGATGCGTTCTCCTACATTCTCCTTGAAATCCTTTTCTATCTCATGCTTAATAATAAAGACAACCTTTTCAAATCCGGCTCTTTTCGCATCATACATGGAAAAATCCATAATAATATGCCCTTCTTTGTCTACCGGATCGATCTGCTTTAAGCCGCCGTATCTGCTTCCCATTCCTGCTGCCATAATTACTAAAACTGGTTTTTTCATCACTTTCATTTCCTTTCCAAAATTACACAGCCTGTCCGCTGCTGTCCTTTGTACATTTACGCTTATTGTAGTATAAAGAGCCAAAAAAATCTTTATCCTATTTTTTAATTGATTTGTACAATCTGCACTTTCTTTTTGCTTTTTTTACAAAATCAGGGTATAATGTTCACGTAAGCAAAGAGACATGCAGAAATACAAGAGATCAGCAGAGGCTGCTTGCAGACACTGCTGGTATCTTGTATTTCTATAGGGCGAATGCCCGTGAGCGAGAGGCTCTGCCTCGAGCTTGCAGGGCTCTTTGAGAGAGCTCGTTTTTCGTATAGCGAATGCGCTATACGCCGCTGCACGGAAGCAAACAAAAAATCAGGAGAACAATATTCTATGGCATATGACGGTATCAAACTAAAAAATTCCATATCGATCGAAAAGCTCTACAGCATTCACTATTTTGAATATATGAGTGATTTTAAATTTCCAGGGGAAACCCATGATTTCTGGGAGTTTGTGTGTGTAGATAAAGGGGAGGTATCCGTCACGGGCGGGGATCGGCAGTTTGTCCTGAAACGGGGCGAAATCGCCTTCCATCAGCCCAATGAATTCCACAGCGTAGAGGCAACGCGGGGAATCGCACCCAATCTGGTCGTTATTTCTTTTGGATGCACGGATCCCGCCATGGATTTTTTCAGAAACCGTATCCTTCAGATCGATGAGAAAGAACGGATGATCCTGGCCGATATCGTCATTGAAGCAAGACGCTGCTTTGACTGCCGCCTGGATGATCCCTATCTGCAAAATATGCCTACAAAAGAGCCTGACGCTTTTGGCGCTCAGCAGATGATCCGCCTCTACCTGGAGCATTTTCTCATCCACATGCTCCGCCGGTACTCCAATCCTATGATACTGCCCAAAAGCTCCCTTCGTCCTCTTCCTCTCAAAGCGACCAAAAAGAGGAGTGATATCGAACTTTTCAATCGCGTGGTGGACTATCTGGAGGCTCATCTGGACAGTCATGTTACCATTGAGCAGATCTGCCGCGAAAACCTGATCGGCCGTTCACAGCTGCAGAAAATTTTCCGGGAACAGAGCAGCCTTGGTATCATTGAATATTTTTCTCTTATGAAAATCAACGCAGCCAAGCAGCTCATCCGCACAAACAAAATGAATTTCACGCAGATTTCCGAGCAGCTTGGCTACACATCCATTCACTATTTTTCCCGGCAATTTAAAAAAGTAACCGGCATGACACCTTCCGAATATGCCTCTTCCATTAAGGCAATGGCAGACAGAAAGTTTTAACCGAAAACATATTTCTTAAAAACTTCTCCCCGCTCTTCAAAATTTTTGAAGATTCCATAACTTGCCGCCGCTGGTGAGAGTATGCAGGCGCTGCCCTCCTCTCCCAGCTTTCCCGCAAGTTCCACAGCATCTTTCAGGTGATCTACAAGACAAAGTTTTCCACTTCCGAAAAGCGTCGGATATCGCTCTTCTATTTCACTGTAGATCCGTTTCCCTGTTGCTTCCATCAGAATAATGTGTTTTACACTGCTGCCGGCAAGATATTCTTCCAGCTGATCATAATCCACACCTCTGTCCATACCGCCAATCAGTATGCTTCCTGCGTTTTTAATACTCTCAAGCGCCTGGATCGTCGTTTCCCCGATTGTGGAAATGGAATCGTCATAAAAGCGGATTCCGTCTTTTATCCCCAGATATTGAAGCCTGTGGGGAAGGGTTTGATAACTGCGAAGTCCTTTCAGAAACTGTTCATCCGTAAGAGAAAATTCCTTACATATTCCATAAACCATGGCAATATCAAAATAATTATGCTGACCGATGAGGGAAATCCCCTGTTCCGGAATGCGAAGACCGCTGCCTCTGTAGCGCACTGCATTTCCAGCCACTTCAATATCTCCTCTGCCGGAAGGACTTTCTCCCTCGGGGATCAAAACCGCCGAGATCACTTCACCTTTACATGGCACGCCGGCGCTTTCCGGGCCTGCCCCCTCCACTTCATGTCCGGGAAGAAATTCCATATTGCAGAAAAGAAGATCCTCCTTTTCCTGCCATGCATAGATATTCTGTTTTGCCCGGACATACGCCGCCATCGTTCCATAATGATCGAGATGCTCCTCATAAAGATTCAGAAGCACCGCTATATGAGGAGAAACAGTGATATATTCCAGCTGATGGCAGGATAATTCCAGTACAATGACCTCTCCCACTGTAATGTCTTCCGCAATATCAAACACCGGGATACCGATATTTCCTGCAAGCACGACGTCCTCTCCGTTCTCTTTCAAAACATGATACAAAAGAGTGGATGTGGTGCTCTTTCCCTTTGTCCCGGTAATTCCCACGATCTGACTGCGGAATTTACTGATAAAAAGTCCGGTCTGCGACACAAACTGACACTTATAATTTTCTATTTTTTCCGGCAGAACAATACCCGGAGTCTTAAAGACAATATCATAGGAATCAAGGAGCTCCTTGTCCATATAATGCGTTCCCGATATGACCGGAATCTTCTCTTCTCCGGATTCCTTCACCTCCACCGGATTCTGATCCGCCACTGCCAGCTCCTTATATCCTCCTGCCTTCCGGATCATACGCAGACTGGATCTTCCCTCTCTTCCAAGTCCAAGAACCAGAACTTTTTTATTTTCTACGGTCTGGCGTATTTTTTCCAGCATGTTACCTTTCCCCTTTCGTGCATTCTCTCCTTACCAGTTCAAGATACCTCTCCGGAAGGAGATTTTCTTCATCGAAATACCGGAAAAATCTTCCGGACGCGGGGTCGTTTTCTCTGTACAGCCCATTCAGCACGTAATAACGGAAAAGTCCGGGCAGTTTTTTCAGATCTTTCTCTTGCCCCATCATCCGGTCAATAGTCAGGGAAATTGCCGCATTCACCTCGTCTCTGCTTCCCACACACTCAAAAGGTTTCTCCCTTTCCATGCCTGTAAGCTTGCGGAAATCTTCTGTCATATCCGGATCATTCAGCATATCTCTTCCGAAAATGCGGATGATTTCTTCTCCGGAAAGGAAAGGTGATAAAATCAGACACACAAAGAGACATTTCGGACAGTGCCCGCACCATTTATCCTCTTTGCTCCCCGCATTGCAGCTTCGGAAAATATCGTGAAACTCCCGGCATTTTGCAAAATACCCGGCAATCTGAAACTCACTTAACGGGCGCAGCATACTGAAGTAATATGTTCCGCTTCCGATATATTCTGCCTCATAGTCATGAAATGCCTTCTCAAAACGAAAACTCTTGGAATACTGGTGATTTACCGTGCTTCCCTCCACCGTGCTTTCATTAGCGCTGGATTCATTGGAAAGGACAATATATTTTTTCCCTTCCATATATGCTGCGATCGTTGCAGAAAATGCCACAATTGCCGAAAAAGGCGTATGGCCGTTCAGATACCCCTGCTTATTCAGCTCCAGCATGTTTTTATCCAGCGTCCTCTTTACACAGCACATCTGCGCTTCTCCATAGCCGGCTCTTTCTACCGTTTTCAGTGTCGCTCCCCTGGGATTGATAATATAACAGCAGTTTGTCTCCTTTTCTCCTTTCAGAAGCGAAAGAGTTACGGCAGAATCCTTTCCTCCTCCGACAGGCACAAGGCATCCTTCCAGCCGGCGGTCAGATAAAGCGTCGGCGCTGATTTCCTGCCCTGCAGAAACAATTTCCATAAAATCTTCCTGATTCTCACTGATTCCATTTGTATAGTAAAATTCTCCCAGTCCGTTAAAATACAGATCCTTCCACCACAGGATCTGCTCCGCCGTCAAAGCCCCGGCTTCCACGATCACTTTCGGCGGACATGCAGTCTTCCAATAGCTGATCAGCTCTACCATACCCAGGGAAAATGCCAGATTACGAAATGTACTGTCATCAGCATACTTTCTATTCTCCTCATCTTTTTTGGGAAATTCCCAGGTGGGATGAAAAGAGGACAGGCCCGGGATTTCGAAATCATATTCCAGGCATATCCTCTCTTTTTCTTCTTTTATCTGATACCCGTGATAAATAAATTCCGGGTAATCTTTACGCAGTTGTGTATATGAAAACATTATGATACCTTCCTTGTATATGTTCTTCTGTATATATTATCTCATTTTCAGCGTTTTCTCAAGTCATTCCAGGTCTTTGGGGAAAATGTCACTTTTCCCGGAAAGAAAATAATTGACAATTTCACCTTTCCATGATAAAGTTTCTATAAACCAGTGAAGAAGAGTAAGTACTTTTTGACATTTGTCTCACAGAGAGCTGCAGGCGGTGAGATTGCGGCAGATCAAACCAAAAAGGAATGGGCTTCTGAGGGCGAGCGGAATACAGTAGTATGCAAGCCGGAGAGAGAACTCCGTTATCAAAGACAGCATATGTCAGTATGCATGAGAGGATGTTTTACATCAAGCCGGGTGGCACCGCAGGAGTTTTATCATTGATTTTTCAGTATAACAAGCTCTTGTCCCTGCATTTTATCTGCAGGGGCAGGAGCTTTTTTTCTTCTCTCCCTGCAGAAAAGCATCATCACATTTCAAGTTTATTTTATTCAGAAAGGAGAACAGACACATGGAAAAGAAAATCCCTTACAAAATTTATCTGGAAGAAAGCGAAATGCCAAAAGAATGGTACAATGTCAGAGCTGATATGACAAACAAACCGGCTCCCCTTTTAAATCCCGGGACTTTAAAGCCAATGACTGCCGAAGAACTGGGCACTGTATTTTGTGAGGAACTGGTAAAACAGGAACTGGACAATAACAACCGCTATATTCCTATTCCGCAGAAAATTCAGGATTTTTATAAAATGTACCGTCCCGCTCCCCTGGTAAGAGCTTATTGCCTGGAAGAAAAACTCCAGACTCCCGCAAAAATCTACTACAAATTTGAGGGCAATAATACAAGCGGAAGCCACAAGTTAAATTCTGCCATCGCCCAGGCATTTTATGCCAAAGACCAGGGACTGAAAGGCGTGACAACAGAAACCGGCGCCGGGCAGTGGGGAACCGCTCTTTCCATGGCATGTTCCTACCTGGATCTGGACTGCAAGGTATTTATGGTTAAATGTTCCTATGAGCAGAAACCGTTCCGCCGGGAAGTCATGCGGACCTACGGCGCGTCCGTCACTCCCTCCCCTTCGGAAACAACAGAAATCGGACGCAAAATCCTCTCTGAACATCCAGGCACATCCGGAAGCCTTGGCTGTGCCATTTCTGAGGCAGTAGAGGTTGCTACACATACAGACGGATACCGCTATGTCCTGGGAAGCGTGCTGAATCAGGTACTGCTCCACCAGTCCATCATTGGAATGGAGACCAAGATCGCCATGGATAAATACGGCATTAAACCAGACATCATTATCGGGTGCGCCGGCGGCGGTTCCAACTTGGGCGGATTGATTTCACCATTTATGGGAGAAAAGCTGCGGGGCGAAGCGGATTACCAGTTTATCGCAGTAGAACCGGCCTCTTGCCCCAGCCTCACAAGAGGCGTATACGCATACGATTTCTGCGATACCGGAATGGTTTGTCCTCTTGCAAAAATGTACACTCTCGGAAGCGGATTCATTCCTTCTCCCAATCACGCCGGCGGCCTTCGCTATCACGGCATGAGCTCTATTTTGTCACAGCTTGACCATGACGGCTACATGGAAGCCCGCTCTGTAGAGCAGACCTCTATCTTCGCCGCTGCCGAACAGTTCGCACGGGTAGAAGGAATCCTTCCTGCACCTGAAAGCAGTCACGCTATCCGCGTTGCCATTGATGAGGCAATGAAATGTAAAGAAACCGGAGAAGAAAAAACCATTCTCTTCGGGCTTACAGGTACCGGATATTTTGATATGGTTGCATATGAAAAATACCACAACGGGCAGATGAGCGACTACATTCCGACCGACGCTGACCTTCAGATCGGATTCGACGGGATTCCGAAATTCCCGGGAAATGAGATCAAATAGACAAAAAACGTCCCCAACTATGGATTTTCTCTTCATAGTTGGGGACATCTTCTTTCTTCTACACTGCAGCCAGCGTTTTCAATCCATCCAGGATTTCTTTTTCCACATCGAGTGAAAAACCATCCACACTCAGCGTCTGTTCCTTTGTCACGCCGTCCACGCTTCCCATATTTACGATCAGGGAGAGATACTCTTTGATTTCGGAAAACCCGGGTAAAACTTTTGTTCCGGTCATTTTCTGAATATAGGCTGCGATTGCATATGCACCCCAGTTGGAAACCGTCGCAATGACCAGAGTGTCTACCTTCACTTTACAGGGAACAAGTTCCAGTTTACCGGAAATAACCTCTTTTAAATTGCCCATGCCAATCTCATTTCCGCCGTCGCCCACTCCAAATGTCGGGATTCCCTGCTTTCTTGCCTGAATAAACAGCCAGTCTGTCCGGGCTGTATATTCTTTAATGCTGACTCCGCGCATGTTGGCATAATCATTCTTTACATTTCGGCCGCAGCGCTCAATGGAAATCAGTGCTGTCGGTGCAAATTTCTCCAACAACGCCTCATACTTTTCTGCTCCATCCTCTACATCGACATAACATACTTCCAGATCTGCCGCTTCAAAAAATCCCCGGCAAAATTCATCTGTGATAATAACCGGATAAAAACCCTGTTTTTCCAATGCTTTTGCCAATACAACCGTCCCAAGAGGTCCATCTGTTTCCGCATGTCCCGCTACATAAAATCCGGTCGTTAAAAGGATCGTCCCTTTTTCCAACTCCAGAATCCTTCTTGCAGCCTGTCTGCAGTAATCCCTGGACATGTAGCTGCGTAGCACCGTCATTCCCCGTTTCGAATGGCGAAGTACTACATCTTCGATTGTTTCACTTTTTACCTGCGCTGCCGCTCCCAATTGCATCTCTTCCTTTCTGTTATCATTTCTTCTGTCATTCAGGCGCCGGCTTAAAATGAATGCGCCTGTCTCTGGCCTACGATTTTTTCAAGAGGAACGATCTCTATTCCCTCCTGCACCAGGGTTTTCCTGATCTTTTCCACAAAAGCCAATGCCTTTTCCCCATCGCCGTGGACACAGATGGAATCCGCCTGCACTTCGATGTCTTTTCCTGTAATGGCCGTTACTTTTCCTTCTTTTATCATACGGACAACTCTTTCAATTGCTTCTTCCTCATTTGTGATCATTGCGCCCGGCCTGCTTCTTGCCACCAGTGAACCGTCTTCTTCGTAAGCCCGGTCTGCAAAAACCTCTTTCGCTGACCGAAGCCCGGTCTTTTCAGCCGCCTTCAACATTTCACTGCCGGACAGTCCCAGAAGGATAAGCCCGGGATCTACTTCATAAATCCCCTCGCAAATAGCTTCTGCCAGTTTTGCATCCTTCCCTGCCATGTTGTACATAGCCCCATGAGGCTTTACATGCCGCACCGACATTCCCTGTGCCTTTGCAATAGCCTGAAGCGCTCCTACCTGATACTGCACCATCGCTTTTACTTCTGCAGGAGAAGCTGAAAGATTTCTTCTTCCAAACCCAACCAGATCAGGATAACCTGGATGCGCTCCCACAGATACCTGATTTTCCTTTGCCAGCGCTACTGTCTTCATCATAACAAGCGGATCTGATGCATGAAAACCGCAGGCTATATTCGCAGATGAAATAAAGGGGATCACTTCCTCATCCATCCCGCACTTATAATTTCCGAAACTTTCTCCAAGGTCACAGTTTAAATCTACAAAATACATCGTTTCTTCCTCGTTTCACTCTGATTTAATACTTAAGCTCTACATTCTTTATGTCTGTGATCAGCATATGCCCTGGTGAATGTGTGATAACAATCTCCGGTTTTACATTCATAACAACATTCTGGGGCGTAACACCGCAAGGCCAGAATACCGGAACCTCTCCTTCTTTGATGGTAACATCATCTCCAAAATCCGGTTTATGGATATCTGAAATGCCGATCACTGACGGATCCCCGATATGGATAGGGGCGCCATGCACCCTCGGCATCTCTCCGGTTACCAGCACCGCTTTCACTACCTGATCGTAAGGCATGGGACGCATGCTCACCACCATGTTGCCTTTAAAAATTCCCGCCGGAGTACAGGGAATATTTGTCTTAAACATAGGGACATTGCAGTGTTCTTCAATCTGCCGCACCGGAACGCCCACATCCAGAAGCCCTGATTCAAAGGAAAAGCTGCATCCTATCAGAAAACTGACAAAGTCATCCTGCCAAAATTCCTCCACATTTGTATATTCTCCTGCCAGCTCTCCTTTTCTGTAAATTCTGTATTTCGGAATATCTCTGGCAATGTCCACATCTTTTGCAATATAATGAAGCTGCCTGCTTCCCACATCACTGACTTCCAGAACCGGGCAGGATTTTGGGTTCCTCTGTGTAAATAAAAGGAAATCATAAGCCAGATCCTTCGGAAGGATCACAAGATTTGCCTGTGCGTATCCGGCACACATCCCGGAAGTCTGTCCGGTTATCTTCTCTTCTCTTATCAGTGCCCGCGCCTGTGCGGGCGTCATTGTACTGTAATCCATAACTATTTCCCCCTCTTCATGCAGTCTGTCTGCTGCGATTCATTGATTCTTTGCGCCTCTTCCACGCTGATCTTTACAAAACGAACCTGATCTCCCGGCTTGCCCTGTACAAGTTTGGGAATATCAAAGGAACACACTACGGCGATTTTGGCATATCCGCCTGTTGTCTGCCGGTCAGCAAGCAAAATAATAGGCTTCCCGCTTGCAGGCACCTGTATCGCTCCAAAAGCAATGCCGTCAGAAATGATATCCGTCCCGTTTACGCTCTCGATCGGTTCTCCCTCCATGCGGTAACCCATACGGTCGCTCTGATCAGAAATTGTATAAGTTCCGCCGTAAAAGGTTTCTTTGCCTTTGTCGCTGAAATATTCTGCCTGGGGACCTTCAATCACTCTCACCTCAATGGGAGAACCATAAAATTCCGCTTTCGCCCGCCGCTCTTTTACTTCTTCAAAAGAGGCATGCGGCGTTCCCGTCTTCAGCACATCTCCCGCTTTTAGCGCCCGTCCTTCATAGCCTCCCATGGCACATTTCAGATTCGTGGACCTGCTTCCCATTACGATCGGGACGTCAATACCTCCGCCAAAGGCAATATAAGTTCTGCATCCGCTTTTCACCATACCAAGAGAAACCGTATCTCCCGCCTGCAAGAGATACGGGCGGTTCATTTCAGCCGCTTCCCCGTTAATCTGCGGTTCCATGTCCGCCCCTGTAAAGGCGATCAGTGTATCTTCATCCACTTCCATCATTCCGCCAAACAAAGTGGCCTCCAGCACTGCTTCTCCTGCAGGATTTCCCACCAGTTCGTTGGCCTGTTTATAGGCTTTCTGATCCATTACTCCGGAAGTCTGGATACCGGAATTTTGATATCCATAACGCCCGGCGTCCTGCACTGTCGTGAGTGCACCCGGTATAATAACTTTTACAGACATCTATGCATCCTCCTCCAAAACCTCTACCTGATATGTGCCGTTTACGATCATACGGCGGATATCATAATAATCATCTATCGTGATCGGAATAAAACGGATAAATTCTCCCGCCTTACAAAGGATCGGCTCCTCCCGGTCAGGATCGTAAAAATCCACCGGAGTGCCTCCCATCAGGCGCCAGCCTCCCGGCGATGCCAGCGGATACACACCTGTTTGATTTCCCCCGATCCCTACTGCTCCCGGCTGAATTTTCACCCGCGGAGTTTTCAGCCTCGGGATCTCGATTCTTTTATCCAATCCTCCCAGATATACAAATCCGGGAAGAAATCCCATCATATAAATTTTATAGTCTACCGAACTGTGGATTGCGATAATTTCATCCCGGTCCAGCCCGGTGTAAGCTTCCATATCTGCCAGATCCTGGCCGAATCTCGCCCCATAGCAGCAAGGAATTTTTAAAATTCTTTTCTTCTTTTCCCCTGATCCTGCTCCTATCTCCCCGCTGTTTTCAAGCACCGCCTTCAGCTTCGCATAGCTTGTCAGGAACGGATCATAATAGACCATCAGTGAACGGAAGGTTGGAACAAGCTCCACAATTCCCGGGATCTGCTCCTCTTCAATCCTTCTTGCAAGTGTATGTACCTGATCGTTAATCCTGGTATCGATCGCATTACCGAATTCTACAACCATTGCTCTGTCACCGGATGGCATAAATTTTACTTCTCCCATGACTTCACCTTTCAAATTTTTCTTTCATCAAAATCTGTTATCTTTCTTATTTTGTCGCTTCATAAAACTCATCCAGCAAAGCTTTTCGAAGCTTTTCCAGAAGCTCAGGATTCTTTCCTCCTACCGGTTTTCCGTCAATCTCGTTTGCATAGAGGCAAAGATTGCTTGAGCTGGTAACAATTACTTCTTCAGCTGCGAAAAGATCTTCCAGAGTATACGGTGTCTCACTAACCGGAATTTCCAGCTTTTTGCACATCCTGATCAGGTGTGCCCTGGCAATTCCCGGAAGGATCAGATTATCGGTAGGCGCTGTAACCAGTTTTCCGTCTTTGATAATATGAACATTGCTGTGTGCACATTCTGTTACTCTGCCTCCCGGACGGTAGAAGACCGCCTCCTGGCAACCGGCCTGTTTCGCCTTCTCTGTCGCCACACAGGAAGGGATCAGATTCAGCGTCTTGATATTACAGTGCAAAAATCTGGTATCTTCCAACGTGATCAGACGGATCGGCTGCGTGCCGTCAGAAATTTCCGCCGGTTTCAGCATGATCCACAGATTCCCCGCTCCTTCTGTAAAAGCATGGTTCCTGATTCCGCTTCCTCTTGTCACCTGATAATACACAAATAAGTTGCCTGTATCCATTTTATTTACCATTTCCTGCAGAATTTCTTTTAGCTCTGCCTTGGTAACCGGCATCTTAATATCAAGCAGTCCGGCACTGTTAAAGAAACGGTCTATATGTTCATCAAGGGCAAAAATTTTGTAGTTTCTGGAAGGACCTGCATCATATACTCCATCCCCAAACCAACATACTCTGTCGTTCATAGGAATCATCATTTCATCCAGTTCCCCATATCTCCCATTGTAATAACCCAGTGTTTTCATACAAACTCTCCTTTTCATTCTTAATTTTCTTCAATGCCCCGCTCGCATCTTGCAGAGCGTTTTATTTAATAGGGAACGAAGTTTCCTATTTAAATAAAAAAGAACGCAAAAAAGCTGTCTGCTGACATCTTTGCCTGCGTTCTTTCACAATCTGTCTGTATTGTATTCCTTTCTAATTTATATGTCAAGGAAATTTTCATTTCTTTCAGCCATGAATTTTTCATTTCAAAGCCGGATCAAATAAGGCGGCTTCCCAGAGTAAAAAAAGACCCTTCGGCAGGGTGATTTCCCTACCGACGGGCCTTTTATTCTTTCTGATTACTCCTGAACGTATGGCATCAAAGCAATATGTCTTGCTCTTTTAATTGCAACTGTAAGAGCTCTCTGATGCTTTGCACAGTTTCCTGTAATTCTTCTCGGAAGGATTTTTCCTCTTTCAGAGATGTATTTTCTTAATTTTGCTACATCCTTGTAATCGATTTCGTTATTTTCTTTGCCGCAGAATACGCATACTTTTTTTCTTCTGCGTCCGCCGCCTCTTTTCTTAAAACCGCCTTCCGGACGATTTCCTTTTTCAAAAGCCATGATAATTTCTCCTTTCTATCAAGTTTATTAAGCTGCCTTCAGCCTAATTAAACGGTAATTCTTCATCAATTCCATCCGGAATGTTCATGAAGCCGTCACCTGCTGGTGCGCTCGGTGCCGGTGCGGGAGCTGACTGGAAGCCGCCTGCATTTGCATCACTGGACGCTTTGCTCTCGGCAAATTCCTGTTCTTCCACTACTACCTCTGTTGTATATACTTTCACGCCATCTCTGTTGGTGTAGCTTCCTGTCTGGATACGTCCGCTGACAACGACTTTAAGTCCCTGACGATAATATCTCTCCGCATGTTCAGCCTGTCTGCCGAAAGCAACACACTGGATAAAATCAGCGCTCTGTTCTCCGTCACGTCTGAATCTGCGGTCTACAGCAAGTGTATATCTGGCAATAGCCAGGGGATTTTCTCCCTGTGAATATCTTACTTCAGGGTCTCTTGTCAAACGTCCCATCAAAATTACTTTATTCATTCTTTTACCTCTCTTCTTCTATGCCTCTTGTTTTACGCATAAATATCTGAGTACGTTATCCATGATGCGGATTCTCTGTTCGATCTCGCCTGGAGTTGTAGCATCAGATTCGAAGTGGATGAAGTAATAATATGCTTCTTTCATTTTCTGAATTTCGTAAGCCAGTCTCTTCTTACCCCATTCATCAACGTCAGTCACATTTCCGCCGAAACGAGTAATTAATGCTTTTACTTTTTCGATTACCTGTGCCCTTTCATCGTCTTCGATTTTTGCATTGACTACAACAGCTAACTCATATTTGTTCATGTAGTGTGCACCTCCTTTTGGTCTTTTGGCCCCCTGTTTTCCTGCGGGGAGCAAGGATATTCTTCTGTCATGCGCCTTGCATGACCAGACGAATACTAATATATCACGATTTAAAATAATACCATAACGCCCCGGTGATTTCAAGCTTTTTTTCTTAAATCCCTCGTATTTTTCTCCACCAGTTTTCTGGCGATCATGATCTGATGTCCGCACCCCATACATTTCAGTCGAAAATCTGCTCCGACTCTCAGGATTTCCCACTCAAAACTACCGCAGGGATGCTTTTTTTTCATTTTCACAATGTCTCCCACTTCATAAGTATACTGCGGCATAATCTCCTCCTTACACACTTTTTTATTCTTCTATCTGCTTTTCTTCTTCTTTTACTCCCACAACTACCATCCTGTGCTCATCACTTGCCCTGGTACAGGTAGACAGAGTCACCACCGTATCCTCTGCCGTAACTTCGACGCCGGTGTCATATTCGGACGCCTCTTTTGTATAATCAAGAAAAGCCTCATAGGCAGCGTCGTCTGCAAATTCTGTCAGATATGTATCAGAAGTATCTGTCACTACTCCTGCCGCATAAATATGATAAGTAATCTCCCGTCCGTCCGGCGTGTAAATATAGAAATAAGGATTCTCTTCCCAAAAAGATTTTTCTTCATATTTTGCCAGATCATGGAACATAGAATTATCATTCATGCGGTGTCCGTAAATAATAGTATTTCTGTCATTAAAATCCGGATTATTATATGTGTTTACAAAAATTGCACCTACCGTATTATCATTTGCAGAAAATGTCTTGTCCAGATATGTGCTGTTATCTGTTGTCTGCACCACCGGATAGTTGATCTGTGACGGTTCCGGATCGAAACGTATCCATCCCACTGTATCCGGGTTGATCTCCATCAGTGCATCAAAATCTACCTGAAATTGCTCTTCCCCATCTTCTGCCTTTTCCTGTGTCACTGCCATCTCACGAACCTGGTCATATTCCTGACGCCCTTCCTGATATCCGGATATGATCCGGTAAAGTTGAAATCCCGACACACAGAATACAATAATTGCAACTACCAGTACAATATTGCTTATCAGTCTTCCTTTCCCTGCCGACTTTTTCTTTTTCCTTTTACTTCTGCTGCCGGTACTGTTGGTTCTTTTTGTATCCTCATCCCTCATTGCCGTCCGCTTTTCCGATACTGGTTTTCTTCTTCCTCTATGATAATGTTTCCGTTCGCCCATTTTTATACTCCTTCTCTTCATCCGCCATGCAAGCTCGCCCCCTCCGGGGTCTCGCTCGCGGGCTTTCGCCCTATGCCAGGCTTTCTTTCCCCTCATCCGCCATGCAAGCTCGCCCCCTCCGGGGGTCTCGCTCGCGGGCTTTCGCCCTATGCCAGGCTTTCTTTCCCCTCATTCGCCATGCAAGCTCGCCCCCTCCGGGGGTCTCGCTCGCGGGCTTTCGCCCTATAGAAATGCAAGACGTCCAAATTGCATGCAAGCATGCATTTGTCCCTCTTGTATTTCTGCATGACTCAATGCCTACGCGGATATTATACCACATTCCCGAAGAGGTCTTCTATTATTTTATATATTTTTAATGGGGAGTTTATTGACTTTGACGATGGTAAGTGTATCATTCCTGTTAGGAGGGTGATAATATCATGAAAGAAAAACTGATCCGTTTTATGGCAGGCCGTTACGGCTTTGATTCTTTAGGAAAAGCTACTATAATTGCTGCTCTTGCTGCTGTTGTTCTCGCCAGTCTTTTTGACGTTCCGGTTCTGTCCTGGCTGGCCTGGGCGCTGATTATTTATGCTTATTTCCGTATGTTTTCACGTAATATTTACAAACGTTCTGCTGAAAACCAGACATACCTTGCCAAAACGCGCCGGCTCCGCACCTGGTTTTCTACACAGAAAAATCTTCTGGCACAGAGAAAGACACATCATATCTACAAATGTCCCACCTGCCGCCAGAAAATCCGTGTACCGAAAGGAAAAGGAAAGATCGAAATCCGCTGTCCCAAATGTCAGACACGCTTTATTAAAAAGAGTTAGAAAGGAGAGATTCACAAATGCTGGAATACCTTGTTTTATATAACAGCCAGTCAGGCAATACAAAAAATCTGGCGGCCTCTGTCTTCTCTGCTCTGCCGGGGAACTCAAAAGATCTCATCGACATTACGACAGAAAAAAGTATACCAGAGGCGCGCCTTTATTTCATCGGCTTCTGTGTCCACCGGGGCACATGCGCTTTAGAAGTGAGCAATTTTATCCAAAGTCTCACCGGAAAAGATATCGCTCTGTTCGGCACCTGCGGTATGGGAAATTCTCCCGAATACTATAAAATGATCGAGCAAAATGTCAGTATCTGGATCAACGATACCTGCCGCTATCTGGGCGCGTACCTCTGCCAGGGGAAAATGCCTCTTCAGGTGCGTAACAAATATGAAACTATGCGCACTGATGAAAATTCCGAACAAATTGATATGTTCATCCGAAATTTCGATATGGCTATGACCCATCCTGATACAGAAGATTATCAGAAGGCCCAGGAATTTGCCATTGCCTGTATTTCATCTGCTGACAGTTCCATTTAAATTGTTTTTATTCGGGAAGGTGCATCTCTGTTCTCCTTCTGCATCTGTCTTCGGATATTCGCAGTATCAGGGCGAGAAATGCCGTTAAAATCTGGGAAGCAACCACGCTCCACCACACGCCGGTCTGGCCCCAGATTCCCGGAAGGATAAACAATAATATCAATAGCAGAACCGGTTCTGCATAGACACACAGATAAGAATAAATGTTATTTTCTGTTGCATAAAACCCAGATGTTGTAATTCTTGAAAAAGCATAAAAGATCAATCCGACAAGAAATACCGGCAGTATATCCGCTACTAAGCGCCCCGTACTTTCTGACGCTCCAAACAGTTCTCCCAGGCTGGTTCTGGTAAAAAACAGTACTGCATTGCTGATGAGCGCCAGCCCCACCGCGCTGATATACGCAATATTCTGTACTTTTCTGACCTCTTCTCTTTTCCCTTCACCATAATACCTGCTCATAAGCGGCTGACTTCCGTCTCCAACGCCCTGCATCAGCATTTGAACAACAGAAAGCACATATGCGATACAGGCATAGCAGGCTACTGCCGCTTCTTTGCCGTGCATCATAGAAAAGCGGTTGATCAGCATAAGAGATATCATGGGAGAGAGTGTCAGGCCGAATGGGGCGATACCAATCCTGAAAATATTCCATGACATTCGTCCGAATCCGGGCAGAGAGCCAATGACCGGCAGTTTCCGGTAAATCAGATAGAAAAGCGCCTCCACAGTTGTCACCAATTGCCCCAGGACAGTAGCCAGCGCCGCTCCCTTTGTTCCCATATCAAACACCCATACCATCAGATAATCCAGCAGGATATTCGTCAGAAATCCCGACACCATAACTACCAACGCAAAAAGAGAGCTTCCATTATTGCGGATGATCGGGACAATTCCTGTTGCAAAAATCTGGAAAGCCGCGCCAACAACAATGACATCAAGATAATCTTTCCCGAAAATCAGGATTTCTCCTTCAGCGCCAAACAGTCTCAAAATGGGCTCCGTTACAAAATAAATACCCGCGGTCGTTGCCACACTTACCAGCAACAGCAAAAGAAGTGTCCCCCTGACATATTTCCCCGCAGCCTCCTCGCTTCCGGAGGCTTTTTTTACTGTCCACAAAACGGAACCTCCCATGCCAATTCCGGTTCCCAAAGACTGCATCAGCGATACAACCGGAAAGGCGATATTGATAGCAGACAGTCCTGCATCTCCTGTGCTCCTTCCCACAAAAAATCCGTCCACGATCGCATAAACCCCTGATAAGGCAAATGCCAGAACAGATGGAATTACATATGAAGCAAATACTTTATACCGATTCATTTTGCTTCCTCCAGGCGCTTTTCAAGCAAGGTATTAAACGCATCGATCGTATCGATCATCTGCGAAATCTTTTCATCTCCAATTGTTGAAAAGACATACTGTTCCGCCTGATAAAGCGATGCAAGCAGTTTCTTCGCATACGCTTCCCCTTTTTCTGTAAAAACAACCAGCTTTTCTCTTCTGTCTCTCCTGCCCGCTTCCAGAGATACATAGCCCTGCTTCACAAAGTCATGGACAACCCCGTTGACCGTCTGTTTTGTAAATCCGCAGAAATCACAAATATTTTTCTGAGTCATGCTTCCACGGACATCAAGCCCATACAGCGTCATAAACGCCGCATAACTGATCCCCATATATTCCGCCCACTTTTGATAAAGAATATTTGTATGGCTCCACACAGAAGAAAAATCTTTCTGCTGCTTTCTAAATAGCTGTTCCATTTCCCTTCTCCCTTCCCAATTAGTCTTTTGTCGTACTATTTTATATTTTATTTCGTACTATGTCAAGTGGCATCTGATTGAGCTGTATCACCCTGACCGGACATACACATCTGAATGGATCCGTAATACTAAATACTTCTCCTCTCTCTGTCCAGGGCAATCCACTCGTCCAGCGTAAGGGGCGTATAGTCCGAATACATGCAGAAACAATTGATCATGCTGCTGGGAATCGGCCTCTCCTCTCCATCCGGACTTTGTACAGTCGTTCTTTTTGTTATTTCCTGAAACTGTTCCAGCAGTCTCTGATCCATCGTATCATGCACATGTCCGTAAAGCATATAGGTTCTGGGATTCCCCTTTCTGTCCAGCCGGTACTGACCGTTATAGCACATCACCGGATAATGGCAGAGGATTACCTTTCTTTGATTGTCCTGCATTTCCGCATAGGACTTTATCCACACAAACCGCTCCGCCCGGAAATCTGATTTTTGCAGAAAGTAGTCGTGATTTCCCCGGATCATATATAGTTTCCCGTGAAGCCTGTCCAGAAGATCATTTGTCTCCTCTGCATTTCCCCAGGAAAAATCCCCAAGGATAACAACCTCGTCATTGCGTCGTACTTTCTGATTCCACTTTTCTATCATGTATTCATTCATTGCCTGAACACTTTCAAAACCGCGTTTGTCCATTTTTTCATTAAGGGCTTCATGAAAAAAATGGCAGTCTGCAATATAGTATCTCATAAGATCACTCCTTTGCCTTTTTCCTTGTACACAGAAAAAGAACTATGACTTTCATCTTGAAATAAATTCTGCCATAGTCCTTTTTCTATTATATTTGCGCTTCGCACATTTTGTCAAAAATTTTCTCTGTCAGCCGTCCATCTGTGGAATTATCCCGGAATTATCTCCTCATCCTGCGCCTGGATCGTACGGACAATGCTGCTCCCAGCACAGATACGAACATCAGAGCAGCCCACACGATCATGTTGCTGCTGTCTCCCGTCTCCACACCGGTCTGTTTCTCACCGCTTGCGGTTGCCTTCTCTCCGCTGCCTTTATCCGCACTGCTTCCAGTAGTCGTATCGCTCGAATCCGTATCGCCTGAATCACCTGAGCCCTGGGCGTTGTCTTTCTCCTTCACGGTAACGGTGATGGTCTTCACAGCGCCAGCTCCCTGGCTGTCTGTTACTTCGTAAGTCACTTCATATGTGCCGGCCTTGGAAGTATCCACTTCATTATTGATGACTTCAATCTTTTCCGTAAGGTCGCCGTCTTCCGTATCAGCTGCCGTTACTTCTTCCAACGGGTTGAAGGTATCTCCCACGGTCAGAGTCCTGTCTTCTGCTGTAATCACCGGTACATGGTTTACCGGCGTAACAGCAGGTACAACTTCAATCGAGATGTCTACCTCTACCGTCTGGTAGTTGGCTGTATCTTCCGGCATGAAGACTCCTTTGAATGTATGTGTGCCAAGATCATCGGCTGTCTGCGTCTCGTCGTTCCAGGTAAATCCCGCCGGGAGTTCTACTGTTGACAATGCCTCTCCCTGCTTGATGATCAGATCTTCCGGCAATGTGTAAGACGGAATCGCTTTTGCGATGGTAAAGCTCTTTACTTCTTCCAGTTCCGTATAGTTCTCGTTGCCAGCTACAGCCGCCTTGACATACCAGGTTCCGATTTCTTAAACGATTCATAAATAATAAGCATAAAAAAGAAGGGGCCATCCCCTTACTTTTTTCTTATTTATCTCCGGTTCATTTTTCCGTATCCTCCTGCTCCATACTCTCCCTGTTTTTCCGCCGGCTTCCTCAGATAAATTTCACATACTCCGAGAAAGACGGACGCTGCACACAAAGCATATAAAAGAAACATAGAGTTACCCATAAAATTCATTAACGGATTGAACCAGTCCAGGATCTGTATGACCATCAATGAAATACTGCAGATGATACAAATATGCCCTGCTATAATTTTTAAAAGATCGACTACTTTCATTATACTCCCTCCGTAATAAATATTCCGTCTTCTACTTTATGCTCTGACTTATACGGATGATTCACCACCTGATCTTTTAATGTCATAAAAGAACAGTGTCCTCCGTCCAGGTTATAAGCCGCCTTGCATCCCAGCTGTTCAAAAAGGCCCGCCATTTCATCCAGAAACATTCCTCTTGAATTATCCTTCCTTCCGTCTACAACCAGCAAACAGTAATGTCCTGGCTCGTAATAGCCGATAGCTGTTCTCGGATGAGATTCCTCAATATAAGGCCATGTCCGGAACGTTGTTTTTGCTTTTCCATTCCCGTCCAAAAGGCTTGGCCCGAAGATCCAGCTCTGATAGGCGCCGCTGTCAATAAGTTTCTGAGTATCCATTTCCTCCGGATTATATATTTTCATTGTTCCGTCCCAATTCAGGACACAGGTCTCCATGTCTGTCTGCTGTGCACGATAGATCACTCCATTGCGGATGATCGTTCCATTATCCCAGTGTCTGCTGTTGCTGTAGGAATCCCCGTTTACCGCAAGAACAGATTTCATCCGCGCCGACATAAATATCAGCAAGCACATAGGAAATATTCGTCCCGTATTTTTCATGATTGCCGTCCTGCGTCTTATCCAGCCGATTGGTATCACACGAATAATAGGTAAGTTTTACCGATACATTGGGACTTGTATATGAAGTATCCGTGGAAACGATCCGGTCTGTAAACTTATCTGCAAACTTCTCATGCCAGTCTTGTGTATCCAGAGACACCTTTGTTGTGGGAAGTCCATTGAGTTTTTTCTGACTCGCCAATTGGCTTTCTCTTTGACTGTCCCTCCGGCTTTCTTTTTGGCCGTCTGCTGCCCGCACTTCCATTGGCCTTGCCGAAATGCCTTTCTGCGGAATCAGATAATTCACACCGTAAATTCCTCCCAGCAGAAGCGTTGCAATCAGCAGATCCGATACAAAGGCAAGTATTCTCCCTTTTATTCTCCCTTTTATTTTTCCTTTCATATGCGTTCACCACTTTTCTTTATAAGTACAGGATATTTTATGCCGACACTTTTTCTCACACTGAAGATCAGTTTTTTCTGGATGAGCCAGCTGATCAGGAAAAGCGTGCATTCTGTCAGTATCTTTGCCGGATACAGCGGAATGTACACTGCCAGAAAAATCTGAAGCAGTATATTGTTCAGCACCAGGATCAAACCTGCAAGCATGACATAGTCCAGCAGAAAACTGGAAAATGAAACAAAAGAAAACTTTAATAATTGCCTGTAAATCCGCACCGAGTCCCTTACTTTCCGAAAATGAGAACAGCTATTTCCCTTATCGTGATAAATCGTTTCTATCGGTACTTCGATGATCGGTATATTTGCTTTTGCGCAAGTCACCAGTACATTCATCTCATATTCATAGCGCTCCCCCTCTATATCCAGCATAAAATCAAGAAGTCTCGTCGAAAAGGCCCTAAGCCCGGTCTGTGTATCTGACACCTCCACTCCGGTTTTCATCCGAAATATTCTTCGGGTGATCAAATTTCCCATCCGGGATTTCCAGGGAACATTCCTGTCAATAGTCCTGCTCCCCACGATCAGCGCCATCGGTTCTGCCGCTGCTTTCATCAGAAGCTTTTCCATATCATCAGGCAGATGCTGCCCATCTGCATCCATAATCCCAACGACTCTGCATTCCCATAGCTCTTCTTTGATATATTTCAAAGCCGTTTTGATTGCCTCGCCCTTTCCCCTGTTCTCTTCATGATGCAGAACAATACACTTCTCCCCCTAACTCCCAGAACAGCCTCTCATACTTTTTATCACTTCCATCATCTACAAGAATAATCTGATTTTCCAACTCCCAGTTTCTTTCCACAATTTCCCGCAGACCTTCATCAGGATTCAGCGCCGGTATGATAACAGTTCTCTCCATCCTATCCCTTCTTTCATCTTTGTTTTAAAATGTAGTCTGAAGAATAGTTCTAATCACTTCGTATAGATTTGTTAAACAAATTTTAAATATTAAAAAACCGATAACCTGCACTCAATGTTTGCGGGTTATCGGCCTGGGAGGTTTATAAACCTGTTCGTCTGATCTGCACTGCCTTTCCTTTATTAAATAAAAAAATAGGAATGAAACTATTCATAATATATTTTCGCATTTATTCCTCTATGTACATCCTACTGTATATATCAAGGATAGATTCCTTTGACCGGGAAATACCAATATCTGACAACCGTATATCCGTTTCCCGCATCTGCAAGATAAAATTTTGAATATCCGCCAAAACAGAAGAGGGAACATGAATTCCCTGTTCCTTTTTACTCTTGAGATCAATCCACGCCTTCATTTTAAGCGGAATAATATGCTCTGCATCCAGAATCGAGATTCCAGCTTTCTCTATCCTCCCATTCAACAGGAAATGATAGTAGTCATCATTCAACAATATCGCTGATAGACTGGACACCTCATCATCGATATGCAGAGGCATAAGGTGAGTATTTGGCTGCAGTTTTACATTGCTCTGAGGACGCGAAAATAATTCAATCATTTTCGGATATGATGGATCTGTCGGATTGACAAAACGATAGAATTCCGGTTGTCCGCTGCTGCGATGGCGTGCCTGGTAACCCCCATCATCAATAAAAGTCCAGAAAGCAGACGCGAATTCTGTTGTAAGTGCTTCTATAATGATAACCATATCAATATCTACGGTCTGCCTGAAATCCAGTCCGGCATCTGTCATAAGAAGATCACAGGCGAATCCGCCGATTATTGTATACTGCTCTTTGTAATCGCTGAAGTGTTCCTTAAAAAGATCGATCCCATTTACCATATTCTTCTCCTTATCATTCGTAATCTTTAACCGGAAGTCCGTGCTTCTCTCTGATCTCATCCAGTCCCATCTGTATCCGTTCATCCGGATCATTGTCAAGACTAAGCAAGAGAGAAATATCATCTACCCGTCCATTATCAGAAAGTAATTCCGGGGCATAGCTCCATACTTCGATAACCGATCCTCCAAAGTCTTCAAATTCCCGCTTTGATATGATGTATTCTGCAGGAATTGTCGATGCTATCCTTGCGGAGACAGCAATCCCTCTATCGTATTCTTTCGCGCCCACCATTGATATAGAAGAAAGTGCTTTTACACCACTCTGAAGAAGGTGCGGTCCTGGTGGCTCGTTTTTCACATATATAACACGTTTTACCGGCGACTTCATCCTACTATATGCTTTCCTTAAAAATTCTGGTTTGTCAAACCGGGAAATAATCCACTTATTTGTACCTTCATTTTTTATTTCAATGACTCCTGATTCAGCCAGATCTTTGATCGCCCTACTGCAGGTTGCTTTTGAGAGCCGAAGCTTTTTTGACAACTCTGTCTGGTTCATAGTCCTGTTGTGCCCTGTATGGTAATATAAATAAAGAAATACCAGCTGCGTACCCGGTGCCATGGTTTCCTCTATATGGGAGACGGACGCACATTTTTCATTAAAAAAGCATCCCCAGAAAGGTAAAAAAACCTGTTGTGATTCAGCTATAAAAGGCAGCCTGTTTTCTACTAAATTTCGGCGCTGCTGCGCAGTAAGCCTATCCAAATACAGCGCACACGGAACAGTGCTCAGTTTGCAAAAATTTACAAACTGCTTCTTTAAGGATGGAAGGCGCCAGGAATTACTATTCGGTGACAGCAATGCGCATCTGTGTTCATCCCACGATAAAAGTTGGACATTATAATTATCCCGAATATACACTGGCGTATCCCTCGGGTATTCATATGATGTAATTATAATATTATCACCAAATATTGATTTCAGAAACTCCATCATATCCAATCTCCTTTGAATCCCTCATAAGTTTCATTGTTTTTTTATTGTATCATTTATATTGAAACAATACAAGTTTTAATGAAACAATTGTTGATTCCCTTATAGTTTTAGTATTGCGTATTCTACAAATATAATACCATTTTATAAAAATGTAAAAGAGGAGGGGATTGTATTATAGCCGGCAGCCTAAAAGATTTAGCAAATAAAAACAACCCGGAAAATAAACTTTTCCGGGTTTTGTAAAAGGCGCCAACCAGATTTGAACTGGTGATGAAGGTGTTGCAGACCTCTGCCTTACCACTTGGCTATGGCGCCGTATATAAGTGCCCTACTCCGGTCATTTCTGCCGACCGCCGGGCACTTTTTTATTATAGCAGAGCATTTCTTGTTCGTCAATTAAAATCCCAAATCTTCATTGACAAGGATTACCTTGATCCTTCCTTTTTCTTTGGAAAATCTTGTGACAAGGATCTGGCTGCAGATACTGTCCGGAGATTTGCAATTCGCACATGCTCCGGTCTTAGAGCAGGGCGTGCTCAGATCAAAACGCATAGCATTGATAGGCGCCGCCTCGTTTCTTGCGCGGGATACGGCGTCGTCCACTTCTTTGACAACTTTATTCATCCCTACAATGAGCAGAACATTTTTCGGTCCCCAGGCAATGCAGGCCACACGGTTCCCTACTCCGTCAATATTAACCAGGATCCCGTCTTCTGTAATGGCATTGGTGCTTGCCAGGAAGAAATCACTGTGGAAAATATTAAGCTGCACTTCCCGTTTTTCTTCCGGAGATTTACAGGTATCCCTGTTATAGACCGTATAATTTCCCTGACAGACTTTTTCGATCAGTCCGATCTCCTGTGCGGACATGGAACCGCCCCAGCCGATCACGCTTCCTTCCGGGATCATATCCAGAGCTGTCTTAAGCGCTTCCTCTTTCGTCTCCGCATAATAGCCTTCCATCCCCCTGGATTCCAGCCCTTTCATTACTTTTTGTGCCAGCATCTGGTTTCTCTTTTTTCTGTTGTTGTCCATTTGCAAACTCCTCCTTTATGTTTTGTCTGTTTCGCTTTTTCTCTCCCAAATACGCTATGTTCTTATTTTGTGATATATTCCTTTCCCGTTTGTTCTATCGTTATTTTTCTATTGCTATCATTCTTACACGGTATTGCCGGCGCGGCGGGCAAGGATCTCATCCAGAATGCATCCGGCCACCTCCTCTTTGCTCATGATCTCCAGTTCTTTTACCGCGTCTTCTGTAATCAGGGTTACAATATTGGTGTCCGTTCCAAACCCGGCTCCTTCCACCTTCAGATTGTTGGCAACGATCATATCCACATTTTTCTTCTTCAGCTTTGCTTTGGAATTTTCCAACATATTTTCGGTTTCCATGGAGAAGCCGCAGATAAACTGTCCTTCTCTTTTATGGCCTCCGAGGAATTTCAAAATATCTTCTGTACGCTCCAGGGAAAGACTGGTATCGCTGTCCGATTTTTTTATTTTTTCATTGCTGACGCTGGCGGGACGGTAATCCGCCACTGCTGCCGCTTTAATGATAATATCTGCCTGGCTACTCCTTTGGGTCACGGCCTCGTACATATCCTGTGCGCTTACGACCGGAACAATGCTGACAAACATAGGCGGTTCTATGGAGGTGCGCCCGCTCACCAGTGTCACATCCGCTCCCCGCAGTGCGCAGATACGCGCAATGCTGTATCCCATCTTCCCGCTGGAATGGTTGGTGAGATAGCGGACCGGATCCAGGCTCTCCTGGGTCGGTCCTGCTGTCACAAGGACCTTGAGTCCTTCCATATCTTTTTTATATGCACATGCCTTCAGTACATACTGATACAAAATATCCGGCTCCGGCATTTTTCCCTTTCCTACATCTCCGCATGCAAGTCTTCCCTCCGCCGGTTCCACAATCTCCATGCCGTACTCTTTTAATTTTCTAAGGTTGTCCTGCGTAACCGCATTTTCATACATGCGTGTGTTCATGGCAGGCACAATGATTTTCGGACAGGTGCAGGCCAGAACCGTCGTCGTCAGCATATCATCCGCAATTCCATGAGCAAGCTTCGCGATCACATTGGCTGTTGCCGGAGCAATGATCACTGCATCAGCCCGGTCTGCCAGAGAAATATGTTCTGTGCTGTACTCATGGTTTCTGTCGAATGTATCCGTATGGCACCGCTGATTTGTCAGTCCTTCAAATGTCAGCGGCGTAATAAATTCCTGCGCATGTTCCGTCATGATCACCTGCACATCAGCCCCTGCCTTTACCAGAAGACTGGTAAGATAAGCGCTTTTGTAAGCTGCGATCCCCCCTGTTACTCCCAGAAGTATGGTTTTGCCCTTTAACAGTTTCAACATGTTGTAAATTCCTTCCTTTCGTGCTATACTTCCATCGTAATTGTATTATATCCCTACAGAGGGAATGATAACAAGGAGGAATTGAATAATGAGAGAAAAAACACATGACACCAGATGGATGGTCTGTGTTGCACTTATGGCAGCGATCGTCATTGTCCTTGCGAACACACCGCTTGGCATGATCCAGCTTCCGATCATTAAGGCGACAACAGTACACATTCCTGTCATCATCGGAGCAATCCTTTTAGGGCCTTTTGCGGGAGGCGTTTTGGGAGCCGTATTCGGCATCTGCTCCGTCATCAGCAACACCATGGCACCTACACTTTTATCCTTTGCGTTTTCACCTTTTATGAGCACGACCGGATTTCCCGGAGTTGCCAAAGCGCTGTGGATCTCAATCGGATGCCGTATCCTGATCGGCGTCGCCGCCGGCTGGCTCTGGCGCCTGTGCCTTCATTTCCACTGGAATCAGACAATCTGTCTTCCGATTGTGGGCTTTGCAGGATCTATGGTAAATACCATCACCGTCATGGGCAGCATTTATCTGTTCTTTGCCAGAGAGTACGCCCAGGCACAGGACGTAGGACTGACTGCCGTGTGGGGACTCATCATGGGAACCATCACTGCATCCGGCATTCCGGAGGCCGTCGCATCAGCTGTACTTGTGCTGGCGCTGGGAAAAGTACTTTTAAAATTTATGAAAAGAAGTTTGATATAAAAATAACGGGACACGTAGTAAAATTGAATTTTACTACGTGTCCCGTTATTTTTTTAACGTCTGATTTCCAGCAATTTTGCTTTCAGTTCTCCTTCCAGC
>NZ_JAYAZJ010000118.1:0-5794 GCF_037273965.1 Claveliimonas sp.
AGATAGGAGAATTTAAAATGGGAGTATTAGATAAGTTTCTTGACATTATGAAATTAAGCGACGAAGATGACGATTACGATAACGATGATTTTTTCGATGATGAATATGATGATGATTATGATGACAGACCTGCAAAAAAAGGCGGTCTTCTTTCACGATTTAAAGGGAAAGAATATGATGATAATTATGATGATGACTACGATGATTATGATGACAGAGCGCCTAGATCTTCATCCAGAAATTCCCAGAGTTCTTCCCACGCTGTAAGCAGTGCCGGAAATAATAAAGTGACGCCTATGCGTCAGCCGGCATCCCGAAGAAACGCGCCGAATATGGAAGTATGTGTCATTAAGCCGTCTTCTGTTGAAGATGCCCGTGAGATTACAGAAACTCTTCTTAGTGGACGCACTGTTATTCTGAATCTGGAAGGTCTGGATCTTGAAGTGGCACAAAGGATCATTGATTTTACATCCGGTGCAACTTTTGCTATCAGCGGCAATCTGCAGAAGATTTCCAATTACATATTCCTTGTTACACCTACAAATGTAGATATTTCCGGAGATCTTCAGGATCTTTTGAATACCTCTTTTGACGCATCTTCTATGCGTACCAGATTTTAGGTCTGTTTCATGAATAAGGAAGAATTATTGCTTCAGAAACGTCTTGTGGAGCTTTCTAACACGGCATATCAAAGAGATATTGTTACTTTTACAGACTTTCTGAACCTGAATGAACTGAATATTTTACATTCCACTCCGAAACATATGTTTCCGGCAGCATATGAAACATATGGCGGATACGAAGCAGCAGAGCGTCAGATGGTTGCCTTTCTACCTGATGCTCTTTATTATGAGTACCGGTATCCTGTAGAAATCCTGAAGATTTCTCCGGTTAATCTGAAATTTGCGGAGAATCTTTCTCACCGGGATTATCTGGGCGGAATCCTTCATCTCGGAATTGAACGGTGCTGCCTCGGAGATCTTCTTGTATCAGAAGAGTGCTGCCGTGTATTTGTCACAGATTCCATGGCGGACTATATCTGCCGAAATTTGACAAGGATCCGCCATACGACAGTGAAAGTATCTGTGGAAAATATGGAGAATTTCCACTATACGCCGAATCTTGAACTTCACAAAGGAACTGTTTCCACGGTACGTCTGGATTCCGTTCTCTCTGTTGCATTCCCTTTGTCGCGCAGCAAGCTGACCGGACTTATAGAGGGCGGAAAAGTGTTTGTCAACGGAAAGCTGATCACCACAAATGCCTGCAGACTGAAAGAAAATGATATTATTTCTGTCCGGGGCATGGGACGTATAAAGTACCTGGGCATACTTTCAGAGACAAAAAAAGGGCGTTTGTATATCGAAATAGGAAAGTATATCTGATCCCAGAAGAGTAAGTAAAGAAGGATTGACAGAATTGATCATGGAAGAAAATCAGAAAAGACAAAATAAACATTATATTGCGGCATTCATCCTGGCGGCGGCAGGTGTTCTGCTTGATCAATGGAGCAAATATCTGGCTGTCACATATTTGAAGGATAAGAATCCTATCGATTTGATCCCCGGCATTTTTCAGCTTACCTATCTTGAAAATCGCGGGGCTGCTTTTGGTATTCTCCAGGGAAAACAATGGTTTTTCTATATCAGTACCTTTCTTGTGATGGGCGCGGTTATCTGGATTTATATGAAAATTCCGGCCTCAAAAAAGTTCCTGCCTCTTCGGATCTGCGCTATTTTGATCGTTTCCGGGGCAATCGGCAATTTGATCGATCGCATCCGGCTGCAGTATGTGATTGATTTCTTTTATTTTAAGCTGATCGATTTCCCGGTTTTCAATGTTGCGGATATTTTTGTGACAGTATCGACGATCCTTCTGTTAGTTCTGGTACTGTTTTATTATAAGGAGGAAGACTTTGAACAAATACTTTACAGCGGAAGAGACAAGCGGGATCCGGATCGATAAGTATCTGGCAGAAGAGATGCCGGAATTGTCCCGCTCTCACATACAGAAGCTGATAAAAGAAAAGATGGTCTGTGTCAACGGAAAGCCTGTAAAAAGCGGTTACAGGCTTTGTTTTGATGACAGCATAGAAGTTTCCATACCGGAGGTAAAAGAACCGGAAATCGAGGCAGAAAACATCCCTCTTGACGTTCTCTATGAGGATGAAGATATCATCGTTGTAAATAAACCGAAAGGAATGGTGGTACATCCGGCTCCCGGGCATTACAGCGGCACTCTGGTCAATGCATTGATGTATCACTGCAAAGATCAGCTTTCCGGTATTAACGGCGTTACGCGTCCGGGAATCGTCCACAGAATTGATATGGATACAACCGGATCCCTTCTTGTCTGCAAAAATGATATGGCTCACCAGAATCTTGCTCTCCAGTTAAAAGAACATTCTATCCGACGTGTATATGAAGCGATCGTTACGGGAAATTTAAAAACAGACAGCGGTACAATAGATGCGCCTATTGGCAGAAGTCCTGTAGACCGGAAAAAAATGAGCACCAGGGCGAAAAACGGAAGGCGTGCGGTAACTCATTATAAAGTATTGGAGCGATTCGGGGATTACACCTATATACAGTGTGAGCTTGAGACAGGACGCACCCATCAGATCAGGGTGCATATGGCATCCATCGGCCATCCGCTTCTCGGCGACACTGTATATGGATCTTCAAAGGTCCCGATCCGCGGTCTTCAGGGACAGACACTTCACGCTAAAACTTTAGGGATCATTCATCCAAGGACAGGCGAATACCTGGAAGTAAATGCGCCCCTGCCAGAATATTTTCTGAATCTATTAGACAGACTAACAAAAAAATAGTTCGAAATTTTCATAAAATTCTATACTTTTTCTCGAAATTGTTATATAATACATATATCTAGTTGGTAACAACGAGGAAGAGGAGCGTGAATGGTATGGAAAAAACAAATACAATTATTACCATAGGAAGAGAGTTTGGCAGTGCCGGACGTGAGATCGGTTATAAGGTTGCAAAGGATTTCGGCATCAAATTATACGATAAGGAAATGCTTGGCAGAGCGGCAAAAGAAAGTGGTATCTGTGAAGAATTATTTGAAGCCCACGACGAAAAACCGACCAACAGCTTCTTATATTCTCTGGTTATGGATACATATTCCCTGGGATATTCCGGCGGGAATTATACAGATATGCCGATCAACCACAAAGTATTTCTGGCACAGTTTGACGCCATCAAAAAAATAGCGGACGAAGGCCCCTGTATTCTGGTCGGACGATGTGCGGACTATGCACTGGAGGAATATAACAATGTTCTGAGTGTATTTATTCACGCCAAGATGGAAGCCCGTATCCGCCGGATCGCAAGAATTTATGACCTGACAGACGCAAAAGCAAAGGATCTGATCCAGAAGACTGATAAAAAGCGTTCCAGCTATTATAATTATTATACGAACAAACGCTGGTCTGACGCAGAAAGCTATGATATCTGCCTTGACAGCTCTGTCCTTGGCATTGAAGGAACTGCGGAAGCCATCAAACAGCTTGTAGCAATTAAAGAAAACGGCGGAGACCGTAAATTGTAAAACATCATAATGTAAAAATGATAAATTCCAAATAGAAAAGAAGAACCGCCGGCATTCCGATGCTTTCAAAAAAGTGTGTGATCGGAGTGTCGGCGGTATTTTTATGTTTTAACCTTATCTGATATTTTATCTGAAATATCTTATCTGACATGGGGGATCCGTTCCGGCCATCCCTTAATGTCTCCATTCAAAATTGCTGTAAACATTCGCTGCTTTGCCCCAGGATGCTCTGCATTCAACTGATGCACCAGCTCTTTTGCGTATTGGCGTTTTGTGTAACCGTCAATAGGGCACCTGCTTTTTACAACAGGAAGATCATATTTATTTTTAAATCCAATGACATCTGCTTCATCCACAAACATAATGGGGCGGATAACGGTCAGATCCATGCGGTCCAGATAAGTTCTCGGCGAGAAGGAATAGAACCTTCCCTCAAAGATCAGAGAAAGAAGCATTGTTTCAATGATATCATCCTTGTGATGAGCATAGGCAACTTTATTGCAGCCCATTTCTTTTACTGCCTGATTCAGAGCGCCTTTTCTCATCTTTGCACAGAGAGAGCAGGGATTGCTTTCTTTTCGTTCCTCGAATAAAATGTGAGCAATATCCGTTTTAACAATTTTGTAGGGAACATCAAGTTCTCTGCAAAGCTCCACAACCGGGCTGAAATCGCATTTTTCATAACCCAGGTCTACTGTAATGGCGCTCAGATTAAATGTCTGTGGATAAAAACGTTTCAATCCATGCAGCGCATAGAGAAGAGTAAGACTGTCTTTTCCGCCGGAGATACCTACTGCAATATGGTCGCCTTTTTCAATCATCTGGTATTCATCTACGGCTTTTCTTGTATAGCTCAATAATTGCTGTAATTTCATCTGATATGTAAAATCCCTTCTATTTTTTATTCTTGAATTATAACATAGTGATACTTTGCTATCGTACCTTATTCTTTTTTGGTTGTAAAGTATATTTAAAAAAGATTGATAAAAGGAAAACAATTAATGATTTATCAAACGAAAAGTGATAATATATCAATAAAGGCAGAATATTAAGGTTCTCTTAGACGGACAGCAGACGCCGCCTGCCGGCGTCTGTTTTCATCGATTGCAGCATAATGCTTTTTCGTTGTATTTACATCTTTATGTCCCAAAACGTCCGCTACCAGATAAATATCTCCGGTTTCTTTATAAAGAGAAGTTCCATAGGTGCTGCGAAGCTTGTGGGGAGTGATTTTTTTATTAGGTGTTACCTGGCGGGCATATTTTTTCACCATATTTTCCACTGCCTGAACCCCCATACGCCGGCGCTGGGTGGAGAGGAAGAGGGCATTTTCATGTCCGGGAAGGGGATCCACAGCCTTTCGGCTTCCCCCAATATATTTCATAAGAGCGGATTCCACCTCATCTCCGAAATACACAACCATCTGATTGCCGCCTTTTCTGGTGACAGTAACCCCGTCATTTTTAAAATCTATATCCGTAATATCAAGTCCGACACACTCGGAAACACGGATCCCTGTACCCAAAAGAAGTGTGAGAATAGCAAGATCTCTTTCTTTTGTCTTTTCGTAATATCTTCTGGCCTGTCCGGACAAAGATTCTCCGCAGGATTCCACATGGTCCAGAAGAAGCGCCACTTCATCTGCATCCAGGCGGATAATGGCTTTTTCATGCTGTTTCGGCATATCTACAAGAAGTGTAGGATTATGAGAAATATACTGGTGTTTATGATAATAGGCATAGAAACTTCTAAGCGCGGACATTTTCCGGGCAAGACCTTTTTCCCCGTTTGTCATTACCTCATCATCATCACGCCTGTATACTTTCAGATATTCCATATATTCCTCAATATCTACAGGCTCCAGATCATCCAAATCAGCCACTGTAAACTGGGTGATAGAATATTTACTGTAGATCGGATTATTTTCCATTAAAAAGTGAAAAAAAACACGTATATCATAAGCGTAATTCATTCGGGTACGAATAGATGATGTCGGTTCGATGGCACGAAAGAAATCCTTTGCAAAAGGAGGCAGCGTTTTCAGAATTTCACGAAGTCTTATCGTATAATCGATTTCTGTCTGTTCATGATATGTTTTATTCTTTGCATTTGGCATTTCCTTAATTTCACCCCTTATTTTTATTTCTTTCATTTTATTGGGATTGCTGGATTCTATTTATTCAGTATACTAGAATCCGGATTTTTTGTCTATAAGATCGGAAGA
>NZ_JAYAZJ010000119.1:0-5782 GCF_037273965.1 Claveliimonas sp.
GAGGGCGGCGAAGCCCGCGAGGGAGAACCCGAAGGGTTCGAGCTTGCAAGGCGTGCAAGGAAGCTGCTGGAGGGCTTCCCCAGGGTACTATAACATTGAGAGGAAAGAAGGAAAAGAAATGAGCAGATTAGAGATTGTATCTCCAAACAGAGCGCGGATCGTCATGGAAGGTCTCTACAAGGATCTGGAAAGAAGAATTGAATCCAGTCCTCCGGGCTTATGTCCGGTAGATATGGCAAGAGCCTTTCTGGAACTGTGCCATGCACAGACGTGCGGAAAATGTGTGCCGTGCAGAATCGGACTTGGCCAGCTTAATCGTTTTATCAAAGATGTGCTGGACGGAAAAGCAACAATGAAAACGCTGGACTATATGGAAGAGACAGCACTCTCCATTATGGAATCAGCAGACTGTGCCATTGGCTATGAGGCAGCCAATATGGTTTATAAGGGACTGATCGGATACCGGGATGACTATATTGAACATATCCAGAACGGACGCTGTACCTGCACCTACAATCAGCCGGTTCCCTGTGTGGCCTTATGTCCGGCTCACGTGGACGTTCCGGGTTACATAGCGCTGGTAGGAGAGGGACGATATGCAGATGCCGTACGGCTGATCCGGAAGGATAATCCATTCCCTACTACATGCGGATTTATCTGTGAACATCCATGTGAGGCGAGATGCCGGAGAAATATGGTGGATGATTCCATTAATATCAGGGGACTGAAACGAGTGGCAGCAGACTTTGCAGGAGAGGTGGATCCGCCGGAATGTGCGCCGTCTACCGGTAAAAAGATAGCGGTTCTTGGAGGAGGACCTGGAGGATTGAGTGCCGCTTATTACCTGCAGCTGATGGGACATCAGGCAGTTGTATATGAGATGCTTCCAAAACTTGGAGGTATGCTGCGATATGGAATCCCTAATTACCGTCTGCCGAAAGAAAGACTGGAAGATGATATCAACTGCATTTTGAAGACTGGCGTACAGGTAAAATACGGCCTGAAGATCGGACAGGATATTACAATCCAGCAGCTTCGTAAAGAGTATGACGCTGTGCTGATTACGATCGGAGCAAGTACGGATAAAAAACTGGGGCTGGAAGGAGAAGATGCTGACGGAGTTCTCTCTGCAGTACAGTTCCTTAGAAACGTGGGCAAAAATATGATCATGGATCTGACCGGCAAGGAAGTTGCTGTTATTGGAGGCGGAAATGTATCTATGGATGCAGTGCGTACTGCAAAACGTCTTGGTGCAAAGAAGGTCAGCATTGTTTACCGCCGCCGTGTGGCAGATATGACAGCACTGCCACAGGAAATTGAAGGAGCAGTGGCAGAGGGAATTGAATTGCAGACTCTGAAAGCTCCGGCAGCAATCGATGTAGATGAAAACCATCATGTAAAAGGTATCTATGTAACGCCGCAGATGGTAAGCGCCATCAAAGATGGAAGAGCCAGTATCCGTCCTACCGGAGAGCCGGATGTATACATCCCTTGCGATGTGCTGATCGTAGCCATCGGGCAGAATATTGAAACGCGGCATTTTGAGGAGGCGGGAATCCCGGTAGAGAGAGGGAAGATCCGTACGAAGAGTACCGGAACCTTTGAAAATATGCCTGGTGTATTTGCAGGAGGCGACTGTGCCAGTGGCCCGGCTTCTGTAATCACTGCTATTGCGGCAGCAAAAGTTGTTGCGGCAAATATTGATGAATACCTTGGCTATCACCATGAGATTTCCTGTGATGTGGAGATCCCGGAGGCCAATCTTTCCGACCGTTCTCCTTGCGGAAGGGTAAACCTGACAGAGAGGGAAGCATGCGAACGTGTATGCGATTTCGAGGGAGTGGAAAACTGCATGACAGAAAAGGAAGCAAAGCAGGAAGCGGGACGCTGTCTGCGCTGCGACCACTTCGGCTATGGAATATTCAAAGGAGGGCGTGAGAGATTATGGTAAACCTGACAATAGATGGAAAACAGATTTCCGTAAAAGAAAATACAACGATTATGGAAGCTGCAAGGCAAAATGGGATACCAATCCCAAAGCTGTGCTACCTGAAAGGGATTAATGAGATTGCAGCCTGTCGTGTTTGTGTGGTGGAACTGGAAGGGAAAAATCGTCTGATCACCTCCTGCAATAATGTGGCAGAGGAAGGGATGGTGATCCACACAAACAGTCCCAAAGTGCGTAAAGACAGGAGGACGAATGTGGAACTGATCCTGTCGCAGCATGACTGTCAGTGTGTGACCTGTGCAAGAAGCGGAAACTGCAGCCTGCAGAAAATCGCAAATGATCTGAATATTTTGGATATTCCATTTGAAAAGGAGATTGAGCGTCAGCTGTGGAATCAGGATTTCCCGCTGATCAGAGACTCTGCAAAATGTATTAAATGTATGAGATGTATTCAGGTCTGTGACAAAGTACAGAAACTTTCCGTGTGGGATGTAGAAGGGACAGGTTCCAGAACAACTGTAAATGTAGCCGGACATGGAAAGATCGAGGATGCCCCCTGTTCTTTGTGCGGACAATGTATTACGCACTGTCCGGTGGGCGCGCTTCGTGAAAGAGATGATACAGAGAAAGTATGGGATGCCATTGCCGATGAGAAGAAAACCGTTGTGGTTCAGGTGGCTCCGGCTGTCAGAACATCCTGGGGCGAGCAGATCGGTCTGAAACCGGAAGAGGCAACTATTGGAAAGATTATGGACTCCTTGAAGAGAATGGGAGTAGATTATGTATTTGATACTGTGTTTTCCGCTGATCTGACCATTATGGAGGAAGCCAACGAGTTTGTACAAAGGTTTACATCCGGAGAACTCAAAGACCGTCCGATGTTTACATCCTGCTGTCCGGGATGGGTGAGATTTGCAAAATCCCAGTATCCGCATCTTGTAAAATATCTGTCCACGGCAAAATCTCCACAGGAAATGTTCGGGGCAGTTATGAAGACTTATTTTGCAGAAAAAATTGGAAAATCTCCGGAGGAGATTTATACCGTTTCCGTTATGCCATGTGTGGCAAAAAAGGCAGAACGGGAGAAAGAACTTTTCTATAATGAATATGCAGGACATGGTGTAGATACTGTTATTACTACAAGAGAGCTTGTGAAAATGATGCGTTCTGCCCACATCAGTCCGGATACCCTTCAGGACATTGAGAGCGATTCACCAATGCACGACGGAACTGGCGCTGGCGTTATCTTCGGTGCAACCGGTGGAGTTATGGAGGCTGCTCTTCGTACCGCTTACGCTATTATTACCGGAGAAAATCCGGAGGCGGATGCATTTAAGGCAGTGAGAAGCTCCGGGTTTAACGCAAATGACGGTGTGATGGAAGCAGAGCTGAATATCAACGGAATAAAAGTTCGCACTGCAGTTGTCAGCGGGCTTGGAAATACGAGAAACCTTCTGGATAAGATGGAAAAGGGAGAAGTCAAGTATGACTTTGTAGAAGTTATGGCATGTCCGGGAGGATGTGTCGGCGGCGGCGGACAGCCGATCCATGATGGTGAAGAGCTGGCATTTGAAAGAGGAAAGACGCTGTATGCACTTGATAAGAATGCAGATTTACGTTTCTCACATGAAAATCCGGATATTCAGAAATTGTATGATGAATATATGGAAAAACCGATGTCGCATAAGGCGCATATGCTTTTGCATACCGAGCATTAAAGGAAAATAGAAGAAAGCTGCAGTATCAATGATTAAGAAATCATAGATGCTGCAGCTTTCTTTGTTGCGTCTTTCGTTCGCTCAAAATATAATGAATGTAAAAGTTGGAGGTATAATCATGGGCTATATAACACGGAAAGAATTTGACTGATTCCCCAAAGTGCGAAAAAACCATTAGATGGCAGACGAAAATCTGATCGTCAGAAGGGAGAAGAATCATTGTGATTGAGGTTTATTACGCGGAAGATGATGAAATCATTGCTAAATCCGTAAAAGAATATCTGGAACAGAAAAACTGCAAGGTAACCATCTTTGGCGCTATTACCGACATAAAAAAAGCACTGATCAGCCATTTGCCTGCTGTTATTTTGCTGGATTGGAATATGCCGGATGGTCACGGAAACGAATTGTGCCGTTGGATTCGGGATAGATGGGATGATTTACCCGTTATCTATCTGACGGTTCGCGGCGACTCCGGCGATATTGTCAGCGGTTTTCAGAATGGTGCAGACGATTATGTGGTAAAGCCTTTCGATCTTGCCGTTCTTCATTCGCGTATTCTGGCACTGCTTCGCAGAGCAAAGGGTGCAGAAGCAATGAAATTGTTTTGCGATGACTTGATGTTGGATAAAGAAAAAGCTGCCGTCTATTATCAGCAGCAAGAAGTTATTGTTAGCCAGTTGGAATATCAGCTTCTTCAGCTGCTTTTGGAAAACAAGGGAAAAACTGTCACTAGGAGACAACTTTTGGAACAGATCTGGGATAACAGCGGGAACTATGTCAATGACAATACGCTGACGGTTAGCATGAAACGGTTAAGAGAAAAGCTGCATCATCCGCTCTGTTTAAAAACAATCCGTAGCTTTGGCTACCGCATGGAGGATACGAAATGAATGAAAGAAGAAAACAGGGAATCCTACTGCTTTTTCCAGTCGCGGTTCTCTTGATGGGGATAATTTTCACAACCGCGTTGTTTTATCATACCTATCGACAGATAGCCTATCAACATATTTCCGCATTCAGCGAAATCATTCTGGAAACTTCCCCCGAAGCCGAGCCACAGTTGTTGTCTAGTTTGAAAGGGTATTACTCATTGAGCGAACAAGAGATAGTAAAAAATAATTATTTGGGGAAATATGGTTATCGTGCAGAGGAGTTTTGCAAAGGGATTCCAACGTATACTTTTATTCTTCCTGTCATGTTATTTTTTATGGTTTCTGGAGCATTTGTCTTAGCAGCATGGTTGTTTCACAGGCGTAGTCAAAAACGTATTGTTGATTTGACGGAGTATTTGGAGCGGGTCAACATAGGGGCTGGGGAAACCCTGATACAGACACAGGAAGACGATTTTTCCAGATTACAGGACGAGATATACAAAACCGTTACAACGCTCTATCAGACCAGAGAAGCAGCCGTTTCTGCAAGGAAAAACTTCGCCGAAAACCTGGCAAATATCGCACACCAGCTAAAAACACCGATTACCGCAGCATTCCTGTCTTTACAGCTTATGAAGAAGGAAGCAGCCGATGAATATGCCAATCGGATTGAAAGGCAGTTGGATAGGCTGAACCGTCTGGAAGAATCCGTGCTTATGCTTTCTAAGATTGACGCAGGAACGCTACTGTTAAAGCACGAAAGAGTTGATCTTTATACAGCACTTAATCTGGCAGCGGAAAATCTGAATGATATATTGCAAGATAGTCATATTTTTATCGAGATACCAGAAAACGGCTGTATTGAATTTTTCGGTGATCTGGAATGGACAATGGAAGCCTTCATCAATTTAATGAAAAACTGTATGGAGCATTCACAGCCTGGCGGGATTGTCTATTGTGAGTATTCAGGCAATCCTCTTTATGCAGAAATTCGGATATGGGATGAAGGGACAGGTTTTGATGAGGAGGACTTACCACATCTTTTTGATCGCTTTTATCGTGGCAAGCGTGCAGTAGGAAATGGTATCGGAATTGGTCTGGCGCTTGCCCGTTCTATCTTTGAGTTACAGAACGGGACGATTACTGCCTATAATCGACGAAACGGCGGTGCATGTTTTGAAATAAGGCTGTACAGTCACTGAAATGTCACTTTACTTTGCTATACTGTACGCAAGATAAAC
>NZ_JAYAZJ010000120.1:0-5147 GCF_037273965.1 Claveliimonas sp.
GGCCATGGTCTTGGACTTAGCCAGTATACGGCAAATGAGATGGCGAAAGAGGAAAAAACAACAGAAGAAATCCTGCAGTATTTTTTTGAAGGAACAGAAATAAGGGAGGTTGCGGAAATTATTAGAAATTCTGGTAATACAGAATAATGATATCAGCTTCTGGCAAAAATATAGCCAGAGGTGATGAATATGAATAAAAGACAAAAACCTTCAAAAAAGAGGAAGGGTGCCGGTATTGGAATCGCTGTCTGCTTTGTAGCCGCAATTATCATGGTTGGAACATATACGCTTCGGGATTATCAGGAAGCAAAGCGGCAGGAGCTGGCATTGTCAGAGGACGAGACAAAGGAAAAAGATATGCGGGAGGAAGAGCCGGAGGATGGAACAAAAGAAGAGGCAGGCAGTAATCTTGTGATCAATACAGAAGAAGATCCCACTGCTGCCGGCAGCAGCGCTGCAGAAGAGTCAGAGGAACAGGAAGACGCCCAAATTTCAGAAAATACAGATGGGACAGCCGGAGAAAACGGCTCATCTTCTGCAGGGATATCTGCGCAGACAGCCGGAAACAGCTCATCTGTAAATTTTACAGAAAGCAGTAAGCTTTTGTGGCCGGTAGACGGAAATGTACTGATGAATTACAGTATGGACGAGACAGTATACTTTTCTACACTGGATCAGTACAAATACAATCCGGCACTGATCATTTCCGGTGCTGAAGGAGACCAGGTCATCAGCAGTACGGCGGGAGTAGTAAAATCCATTGATGAAAATGCCGAGACCGGGACAACAGTAAACGTTGATATAGGGAACGGATATGAGCTGTTTTACGGCCAGCTGAAAGATGTGACTGTTAATACCGGAGATTATGTGGAGGGCAAGACGGTACTGGGATATGTGAGCCAGCCTACAAAATATTACAGTGTTGAGGGTTGCAATGTATACTTTGAAATGAGAAAAGACGGACAGCCAATCGATCCGGTAACGTTTATGGAGTAAGTTTGGGACGTAACACTTTTTAAAAGTGTTACGTCCCAAACTGCCTTTTACGGTGGGCAAAATTGCGTTTTACGGTGTCTCTATTTGAAAAAAACGGTGTGTTTCGTTATAATAGAACTGCAAAATGTGGAAAAGATGTGGATAAACTGTCAAAAGATGGGGGAAAAGCAAGTGGAAAACTTGTCGAAAACAAATTATACATACATTTTAAAATGTAAGGACGGTTCGTTGTATACGGGATGGACCAACAACCTGGCGAAACGTCTCCAGGCCCATAATGAGGGGAAGGGTGCAAAATATACCGGAAGCAGACGGCCTGTAACTCTGGAATATTATGAGATATATGAGACAAAGGAAGAGGCCATGCGTCGGGAATATGAGATCAAACATATGGGAAGAAAAAAGAAGCTGGAGCTTATTGAAAGGAAATGTCAGAAAGAAGACAAAGAAAAAAAGCCGGAGGAATTGTAACCTCTGGCTTTTCGTTCGGTACGATTTATTCAACCGGCTTACAGGACGAATGCATACATGACAACGAAGTGACATGCACTTCCTAACATGACGAAAACGTGAAAAATTTCATGGCTCCCGAAATTTTTATGACGGTTGTTAAAAAGAGGAAGCTTCAGTGCATATATTACTCCGCCAATAGTATAGATGATTCCTCCGGCCAGCAGCCAACCGAATGCAGCAGGTGACATGGAATTGAGAATTTGTGTAAATGCCAGCACACACGTCCAACCCATTCCGATGTACAAAACGGAAGATACCCATTTGGGGCAAAATACCCAAAATGCCTTTAAAACAATTCCAAGAATAGCAATTCCCCATACAATGGACAGAAGAATAATACCGGTCTTTCCTTTCAGTACAAGAAGACAGATAGGAGTATAGCTTCCGGCGATAAGAATAAAAATCATCATATGGTCAATTTTTTTCAAAACAGTATTTATCTTTTCGGAACGATTAAAGGTATGATATGTGGTGCTTGCTGCATATAGCAAAATAAGGCTTACTGCATATACTGCTATGGATATAATATAAATGCGTCCCGGCTCATGAGCAGCCTTGATCAGCAGGGGAACAGCAGCAAAAATTGCCATTAGCATTCCAATGAAGTGTGTAATTGCGCTTCCAGGATCTTTTACGTGTGACTTGATCATTTGTGTCATAATCTTTACCTCCTAGAAATATAAAACATAATAAGTAGTTTTTAAAACCATATTATCCATATACATATATTATATACGCTTACGCCAAAAATGCAACAATTTTAAGAAATATTTTGAAAATCGAAATATTAAAACTGGACTGGTCAAAAAGTAAATAACTGGCTATTTTTACACATCCACTCTGGTGATATGATAGACACATCAAAAGGAAAGAAAACGACAGAGAAAGGAAGCATCGAAATGGAACAAAAAAATCAGACGGTTACAAAACTAGCACAGACAGCGATTCTTGCAGCATTGTGTTATGTGTCATTCACATATCTACAGATAAAAATTCCAATGCCGGGCGGTGACGCCACATCGCTCCATATTGGAAATGCATTCTGCGTACTGGGAGCGCTTCTTCTGGGAGGCTGGTACGGTGGGCTTGCAGGAGCGATCGGAATGGGAATTGCAGATATCATGGATCCGATTTACATTACAGGAGCCCCGAAAACATTTTTCCTTAAACTGTGTATTGGTCTGATCGTGGGATTAGTTGCTCACAGAATAGCAAAGATCAATGAAAGTGACGATAAGGCGTATGTCTTTAAATGGAGTACAATTGCAGCGGTTGCCGGACTTGGATTTAATGTCATTGCAGATCCGCTGGTAGGATATTTTTATAAGATGTACATTTTGGGACAGCCGCAGCAGATGGCAGAAGTGCTTGCAAAATGGAGCACAGCCACAACATTTGTCAATGCGGTAGTATCTACTGTCCTCGTATCTGTCCTCTACAATGCAGTGCGTCCTATTCTTCTTAGGAGCGGTCTTATGCTGAAGCAGGAAAAGAGAACAGGAGTGCTGAAGCATTAGGAGAAAAGGCAGAATATTTGTAACAGCGCTATAAACCCCTGCCCTCGAAAAGAGGAGCAGGGGTTTTGACGGAAGGCTGTTTACAAGAAAAATATTTTCTCTACAGCTTTGCTTTAGTAATTTTCAGCTTTTCTTTCAAAGTAAGCCTTCGGATGAGCACATACCGGGCAAACTTCCGGAGCTTCTTCTCCATAATAAATGAATCCGCAGTTTCCGCATTTCCATCCAAGAGGAGCGTCGCCTTTGAAAGTTTCTCCTGCTGTATAGTGATCCAGAAGTCTCTGATAGCGGGCTTCATGAGCCGCTTCAACTTTTGCAACACCCTCAAATTTTGCAGCAAGCTCTTCAAATCCTTCTTCTCTTGCTTCTTCAGCCATGCGTTTATACATGTCTGTCCATTCGTAATTTTCGCCTGCAGCGGCATCTTTCAGGTTTTCAGCAACATCACCGATTCCGTGAAATTCTTTAAACCACATTTTTGCGTGCTCTTTTTCCTGATTTGCAGTTTCTTCAAAAATGTTCGCCATCTGGACAAATCCTGCTTTTCTTGCAGCACTTGCATAATATGTATATTTGTTGCGTGCCTGTGATTCTCCTGAGAAAGCTTCCATTAAATTCTTTTCTGTTTTTGTTCCTGCATATTTAGACATAATTGATCCTCCTTTTGTTTATAGTAAGTGATAATGGATTTCTGTAAAGTGACTGATTAAAAATGATAAAAAGGGCTACAGAAAAAAACTTATCCTGCAGCCCAGCGTTTTTTAGCCAAAGTATCTCTTTAACAGTCCTTCAAATGCTTTTCCGTGACGAGCTTCATCTCTTGCCATCTCATGAACAGTGTCATGGATTGCATCAAGGTTAGCGGCTTTTGCACGTTTTGCAAGATCAAATTTTCCAGCGGTAGCTCCGTTTTCAGCATCTACACGCATTTCCAGGTTTTTCTTTGTGCTGTCTGTCACAACCTCTCCTAACAGTTCGGCAAATTTGGAAGCATGCTCTGCTTCTTCCCAGGCAGCTTTTTCCCAGTAAAGTCCGATTTCCGGATATCCTTCTCTGTGAGCAACTCTAGCCATTGCCAGATACATACCAACTTCTGTACATTCTCCTTCGAAGTTTGCTCTTAAGTCTGCAAGGATGTCTTCGCTAACGCCCTGAGCAACACCTACAACATGCTCTGCAGCCCATTCTCTTTCTCCTGTCTGCTCTTTGAATTTTTCAGCCGGTGCGTGACAGACTGGACATTCAGCCGGAGCAGCTTCTCCTTCATAAACATAACCACATACTGTACAAACAAATTTTTTCATAGTTCTTTCTTCCTTTCTTATGATTTATTTTATTTTTTTAATATTAGTAATTGTTACTAATATTAATTTACAACTTTTTATCTGCATTGTCAATAGTTATTTTGTTTTCTTTTTCAAACAATCGCCGCATGTTCCGAAAAACATTGCAGTATGAGACTCTATAGAACCATCAAAACACTTTTCAGCAAGTTTGTCAATGGAATCCAGAGGTTCCATATATAAATCAATTACTTTGCCGCAAGACGTACAGATAACATGATAGTGAGGTTCTACCGTACCATCAAACCGGTCGCCCCCGTCAGGAGTCGTGATCTTGTTGATCTCGCCCATATCGGCAAGAAGATTGAGATTTCTGTATACCGTACCAAGACTGATGCGGGGAAATTCTTCGCGCACATGCATATAGACAGTATCGGCAGTGGGATGTTCTTTTGTGCTGGCGAGAAATTCTTTGATCGCCTCACGCTGACGGCTGTATTTCAAATTTGCCATGATGCATCCTCCCTTCCTAGTTTAATAAATGCAATGTGAATTATATAATAATGATAATTATTACTGTAATTAAATTATACATCTTTATGAGGAAAAGTCAACTCTTTTTTAGGCAGTTCATTTTTTGTTTTGATTTGTACAATCTGAAATTTAACAAATTGTAACAAATTACGACTGAAAAAGAGAGAAATATTAAGAAAAACATAATAAAATGTAGGGAAAATTCAAAGAAATTCAGTTGACAATGCATAATACGGTTGATATAATCATATCGTAACATTTGTAACAATTCTGTAATATTTACAAAAGATAAGAAAACATAAAC
>NZ_JAYAZJ010000121.1:0-5494 GCF_037273965.1 Claveliimonas sp.
GCTATTGGGGCTTATATTTGTCTTTCATTCTTTTGTGGGTGTTCGGCTATGAAAGCTATATTCATATTCAGTTTACAAAAACAGCAGGAATAGCGGCGGCAGCGGCTGTGCTGCTCCTTTTTCATGTGATCACATCTGAAAAATTCTGTGTCTGGGAGACGGTGGCAGGTTTTCTTCTGGGACTGACCGGCTTTATGTACAGAGAGGATCAGTTTTTTGCCAGCAGCGCGCTGATGGCAGGTGTTGGTATTTATTTTATTTTTACACTTAAAAAACGCTTTCCGGGAAAAGAATGGAAACGGTTTGGCCTGTGTGCAGGTATCTTTGGGATGCTGCTGCTTGCTGTGTTTGCTGTGGACTGTACGGACAGACTGATGTATAAAAATCCTCAGTGGCAGGAGTATCAGAGGTTTAACAATCTGAGATCAGAGCTTCTGGATTATGGATTTCCGGATTATGAATCCAATCAAACTTTATATCAGGAGCTGGGAATTTCCAGAGAAGCATATGAGCTTTACAGAACCTGGAACTTTAATGATCCGGACAAATTTACCACAGAGGTTATGGAGAAGCTGGCAGAGCAGAAGCCGGAAAAGATACTCTCCGGAAAGGTGATCCATTCTTTTGTAAAGCGCTTTCCAGGTGATGTGCTTCAACAGAAAGCATTCTGGATTGTTTTACTGCTGTTTGTACTGTGGCTGTTTTTTGGAAAAAAGGGATATGCTGCGTGGTTTGGACTTGCCGGAGAGCTCTGTATGCTGGGAGGACTGAATTTTTATCTTTATTTTCAGGGAAGATATCTGGTAAACAGAGTAGACGTAGGGCTGTGGTTCAGCGTATGTCTCACAATGGCGTGGCTATTGGCAGATTCTGTAAAAGAGCGTGAGAAAGCAAAAGAGCGTTCAAAAGGCAAAGTAGGTGCTTTATCTGTTTCTACTGTTTCTATGGAAAAGATTTCCGGAAGGTGGGGGCTTGTTTTATGTGCAGCAGTTCTTCTGATTGCACAGAGTTTCTGGTATGATGACTGGAGGCTGACTACCAGAGAGATTCCCAAAGCGCGGGTAAGTCAGCGGGCAGTACTGGAAACCATCGGAACAGACAAAGAGCATGTATATCTTGCAAAAAGCGGCACGGTATCAGAGATTGTATGTTACGGACCTTTTGACCCCATGCCGGAAAATCTTCTGGATAATCTGTACTGGCTCAGTGGATGGGAATGCAGAACCCCGGGGATTGTAAAGGAGATGCGGGAACACGGGATCACAAATCCATATAAAGATATGATCGGAAATAAAAAGGTTTATCTAATTGACGATAATATTCAGCTGACCCTGGATTATATCCGGCAGAATTATGACAAAAATGCAGAGGCGGTATTTGTGAAAACGCTGGGAAACGTGGATTTATATCAGATTCAGGGTAGCGTCCGGGAATAAAATCCCTGTAAAACAGGCGGAAAAACAGGCTTTTGCAGGGATTTGAAAAAAATTCGCGAATTTTTAAAAAAAATTAAAAAAACCTATTGACTTTTATTAGAACATGAGGTATTATAATCAAGCAGTCGCGAGAGAGCGGCTGATAAATAAGAAATGCAGGAGTGGCGGAATTGGCAGACGCGCAGGCTTCAGGTGCCTGTGGTCGCAAGATCGTGTGGGTTCAAGTCCCATCTCCTGCATTATTTTTTTGTGTATCGGGAAGCCCTTAGTTCAGCTGGGGCTCCCGATTTTTTCGTGTTGTGAAAGAAATAATTTCCTGGCCACCAATGGTTAAGGCTGCTTCGGCTTCCTGGATTGAATCAGAATTATTTTCAGCGAAACATAATTTTTTTCAGCTACTCTTTATGTTGAAAAAGAAAGTTTCTTGTGATATAATCTTGAAGATTTAGGATAAAACAAGAGAAAGGGAGATTGTATGAAAGCATTTCTGATATTAGAAGACGGCCATGTGTTTACAGGAACCAGTATTGGCGCAGCCAGAGAAGTAATCAGTGAGATCGTTTTTAACACATCTATGACCGGATATCTGGAAGTGATGACTGATCCGTCTTATGCTGGACAGGCTGTTTGTATGACCTATCCGCTGATTGGTAATTATGGAATTTGTTATGAGGATCAGGAGTCCAGGAAGCCGTGGATAGATGCATTTATTGTTCGTGAATTATCCCGTATCCCCAGCAACTTCAGAAGCGTTGACACCATTCAGCATTTTCTGGAAAAACATGACATTCCGGGAATTGCGGGCATCGACACAAGAGCCCTGACAAAAATCCTTCGTGAAAAGGGTACCATGAATGGTATGATCACAGTTGATGAAAACTATGATTTAGATGCAATTATTCCCCGTTTAAAAGCATATACAACTGGAAAAGTAGTGGAAAAGGTTACCTGCCATGAAAAAGAGATTCTGGAAGGCAAAGGACCGAAGGTGGCTCTGATGGATTTTGGAGCAAAACGCAACATTGCCCGCTCTCTTAATGAGAGAGGCTGTCAGGTGACGATTTATCCAGCTCTTACACCGGCAGAGGAAATTTTAAAAGATAATCCGGACGGAATCATGCTCAGCAACGGACCTGGGGATCCCAAGGAATGTACTTCTATTATAGAAGAAATCCGTAAGTTATATGAGTCTGATGTTCCGATTTTTGCAATCTGTCTGGGTCATCAGCTTATGGCGCTTGCCACAGGCGGAGACACTCATAAGATGAAATACGGACACAGAGGCGGAAATCATCCTGTAAAGGATCTTGCAACAGGAAGAGTTTATATTTCTTCTCAGAATCACGGATATGTGGTGGATGCAGAGCAGCTTGAGGCGAAAAATATTGCAAAGCCGGCATTTGTGAATGTAAATGACGGTACCAACGAAGGTATGGCCTATGTAGGTAAAAATATCTTTACCGTGCAGTTCCATCCGGAAGCTTGCCCGGGACCGCAGGATTCCAGTTACCTGTTTGACCGATTTATGGAAATGATGGGAGGAAACAGATAATGCCGAAAAATAAAGACATCCATAAAGTTCTTGTGATTGGTTCCGGTCCGATTATTATCGGCCAGGCAGCAGAGTTTGATTATGCAGGTACTCAGGCCTGCCGTTCTCTGAAGGAAGAGGGCATGGAGGTTGTACTTCTTAACTCAAACCCGGCAACCATCATGACAGATAAAGATATTGCTGACCGCGTATACATTGAGCCTCTGACTGTAGAGGTGGTAGAGCAGCTGATCCTGAAAGAAAAACCGGACAGTGTGCTTCCTACACTGGGAGGTCAGGCCGGCCTGAACCTTGCAATGGAGCTGGAAGAAAAAGGCTTTTTCAAGGAGCATAATGTACGTCTGATCGGTACTACTGCAGAAACGATCAAAAAGGCAGAGGACCGTCAGGAATTTAAGGATACTATGGAGAAGATCGGTGAGCCGGTTGCAGCCTCCAAAGTAGTAACAACAGTGGAAGACGGTATTGCATTTACAAAGACTATCGGATATCCGGTTGTTCTCCGTCCTGCCTACACTCTTGGCGGCAGCGGCGGCGGTATTGCCAACAACGAATACGAACTGAGAGAGATTCTCGAAAATGGTCTTCGTCTTTCCCGTGTAGGCGAGGTCCTTGTAGAGCGCTGCATCGCAGGCTGGAAAGAGATTGAGTATGAAGTAATGCGCGACAGCGCAGGAAACTGCATCACAGTCTGCAACATGGAGAACATTGACCCAGTAGGCGTTCACACAGGCGACTCTATTGTAGTTGCTCCTTCTCAGACTCTTGGGGACAAAGAATACCAGATGCTTCGTACTTCTGCCCTGAATATTATCACAGAGCTGGGAATCACTGGCGGATGTAACGTTCAGTATGCGCTTCATCCGGAGAGCTTTGAATACTGCGTTATCGAGGTAAATCCCCGTGTAAGCCGTTCTTCTGCTCTTGCAAGTAAGGCTACCGGTTATCCCATCGCCAAGGTTGCTGCAAAGATCGCTCTTGGCTATACACTGGATGAGATTCCAAACGCCATTACAGGAAAAACCTATGCAAGCTTTGAGCCGATGCTGGACTACTGTGTTGTAAAGATCCCGCGTCTGCCATTTGACAAATTTATTACTGCAAAAAGAACTCTGACAACTCAGATGAAAGCAACCGGAGAGGTTATGAGTATCTGTCATAACTTTGAGGGAGCTCTGATGAAAGCTATCCGTTCTCTGGAGCAGCATGTGGACAGCCTTATGTCCTATGACTTTACCGGACTTACTGAGGATCAGCTGATTGAGGAGCTGGCTGTTGTAGATGATCGCCGTATCTGGAAAATTGCGGAAGCCATCCGAAGAGATATTTCCAAGGAATATATTCACCGTATTACAAAGATCGATCGCTGGTTCATTGACAAGATCGCAATCCTTGTTGAGATGGAGCAGGCGCTGAAGACCCAGCCACTGACAGGAGAGCTTCTTCTGGAAGCAAAACGCATGGAATTCCCGGATTATGTGATCGGAAATCTCTGTGGCAGAACAGAGGCTGAGATCAAGGCTCTCCGTGAGGGCTACAACATCCGCGCTGCCTATAAAATGGTAGATACCTGCGCGGCAGAGTTTGCGGCAGCAACACCATACTATTATTCTGTTTACGGCGGACCGGATACAGAAAATGAAGCAGTTTCCACACCGGATAAGAAAAAAGTTCTTGTTCTCGGTTCAGGTCCGATCCGTATCGGCCAGGGTATTGAGTTTGACTTCTGCTCTGTACACTGTACCTGGGCTTTTGAAAAAGAAGGCTACGAGACAATTATTATCAACAACAATCCTGAGACTGTCAGCACAGACTTTGACATTGCAGACAAGCTGTATTTCGAGCCTCTGACACCTGAGGATGTAGAAAATATCGTAAAAATCGAAAAACCGGACGGAGCGGTCGTTCAGTTCGGCGGACAGACTGCCATCAAGTTGACAGAAGCGCTGATGAAAATGGGCGTGAAGATTCTCGGAACATCTGCAGAAGACGTAGATGCAGCAGAGGACCGTGAGCTGTTTGACGGCATCCTGGAGCAGTGCCAGATTCCGAGACCGAAGGGAGATACTGTATTTACTGCTGAGGAAGCAAAAGAAGTTGCTAACAGACTGGGATATCCGGTTCTAGTACGTCCTTCCTATGTTCTTGGCGGACAGGGAATGCGTATTGCAGTCAGCGATGAGGATGTAGAAGAATACATTGGAATCATTAACCAGATCGCGCAGGATCATCCGATCCTGGTAGATAAATACCTGATGGGCAAAGAGATTGAGGTAGACGCTGTATGTGACGGCGAGGACATTCTGATTCCTGGTATCATGGAGCATATTGAGCGTGCGGGAATCCACTCTGGTGACAGTATTTCCGTATATCCGGCACAGACTATCAGTGAAACTGCAAAGGAAACCATTGCAGAGTACACACGTCGTCTTGCAAAAGCGCTTCACGTTGTAGGTATGATCAATATCCAGTTTATTGTATGCGGCGAAGAAGTGTATGTAATAGA
>NZ_JAYAZJ010000122.1:0-15157 GCF_037273965.1 Claveliimonas sp.
TGTCCTCCAAAAAAGCAAGAGCCAGGAATAAAATAAAAATATTGGGCAGGAACGTGAGGATGCCTCCGACTCCTGAAATGATTCCGTCCACGATCAGGGAAATGAGCATGGCATTGACATGGAGAGAGACAAGTCCTTCTTCGGCAAAAGAAGACAGGCTGTCAAGTCCGATCTCAAAATAGCCCTTCAGAAAATCTCCGATCGTAAAAGTCAGGAAAAATACCAGAGCCATGATGGCAAGAAAAATCGGCAGACCAAGCCATTTGCTGGTGAGATAGCGGTCAATATGGTCTGTGCGGGCTTCGTTCTTTTTTTTGTTGACGAGAACCTCATCTACAATTTCTTCTATAAAATTGTATTTCTGATTAATAATATCTTTTTCGTAATCACGGTCTATAATATCCTCAAATTCAAGAGGATGAGAATTGATAACGTTTTTGTCCTTTTCGAGATATTTCAGGGCATACCAGCGCTTGTCCTCCAGATCGGGATAAATGCAGCAGATCCGGTCTATGAGCAGATCGATCTTGTCTTCGATATAATCCTGATAGACCATGGCGTATTCCTGATGGTGGTCATGTTTGTGGTGAGAGGACTCTCCATGGTGGTGATGGATGAACGGGCTTTGCTGCGGATGCTCCTTATGATGCATGACTGCATGAAGCAAAATGGACAGCCCGCTTTTTTTTCTTGCCGATACCGGAACAACCGGGATTCCCAACATTTCAGGAAGTCGGTGAAGATCGATCTCCATTCCCCGTTCCTCTACGATATCCATCATATTTAAAGCAAGAATGACAGGTTTTCCAAGTTCAATAAGCTGCAGAGTCAGGTAGAGATTTCGTTCCAGACAGGAGGCATCTGCCACATCTACAATGACATCCACTTCATCACTCATGATGCATTCACGGGAAACAGTTTCTTCCATAGTATAGGAAGTCAGACTGTAAATTCCGGGAAGGTCGATCAGCTGAAATTCCTGTCCCTGGTAGACGGTGCGGCCTTCCTTTTTTTCAACTGTAACACCGGGCCAGTTGGCAACCTTCAGATTAGCGCCTGTGTATGCGTTAAATAAAGTGGTTTTTCCACAGTTTGGGTTGCCGATAAATCCTACGCGGATAGGGTTGGACATGACGGACCCACCTCCTCCACTTCAATGTGTTCGGCAATATGTCTGCCGACTGCAAAACGGGTTCCCCGGAATTTAACAGTAAGGGCCCCCTTTTTGTTATTGTTTAATATTGTAACGAAAGCTCCTTCGGTAAGACCAAGAGCCTCCAGACGGCGTTCCAGCGCATGTTCTGTGTTGATGGCACAAACTTTGTAAGTATGATCATTTCTCCCTTGCTTAAGTATCATTTGTACATCTCCTTTAATTGAGAAAAATTATCTTTTGCTACAAAATTATACCACTATTTGACGCAGCTGACAACGTAAGGTATACTCTATGCCATAGTAAAAAGTAAAGGAGATTACATATGGAGGCTTACAGACTGATTGTTTATTTCTTTATATATGGGTTCACAGGCTGGTGTGTCGAGGTGGCTTTTGCAAGTGTAAAAGAAAGAAGATTTGTAAACAGAGGATTTTTGAACGGACCAATTTGTCCGGTGTATGGAGTCGGGGTGGGAGCTGTCGTCACCCTGCTGGAACCATGGAAAGATCACCTTGTCTTACTTTATGTGGCTTCGGTTATTTTAGTCACGTTTATTGAATGGCTGACCGGATATGCCATGGATAAGATATTTCATCACAAATGGTGGGATTATTCGGAAATGCCATTAAATATAGGAGGATATGTCTGTCTCCTGTTTTCTCTTGTGTGGGGAGCAGCCTGTGTGGTGATCATGAAAATAGTTCATCCGATGACTGAAAAACTGACGGAACTGGTGCCGTTCCCTTTGGGACTTACACTTTGCGTTCTGTTTATTATAGTGTTGGCTGTGGACATTGCAGTGACGTCGGCAGGCATACTCAAGCTGAACAAACGTCTGGAGGCAATGGAGAAGATTGCGATGGAGCTTCATGAAATTTCTGACAAAATGGGAATCAATATTCATGAAAACGTGATGGACGCTGTGGAGAAACTGGAGAGATTAGAGGACAGGAAAGAAGAATTTCTGGAGAAATATGGGGAGTTCTCTGATTTGAAGGAAGATTTGAAAGAAGATATCAGAGGGGATATGCGTATGCGCCGTGAAGAGCTAAAGAAACGGTACGAGGAACTGGCAGCGGCAAGTACTCATGTCAGCCGCCGTTTGGCAAAGGCTTTCCCTAAGATGGAATCCAGAAAGCACAGAGAAATTTTAAATGAGCTGCGGGAAAGAATGGAGAAGAGAAAAACATTGTAGAAATAGTAGCTGTGGATGAAAGAGGAAAAAGAGTGTCCTTGTCAATCAGGGGCACGCCGTGTTAAAATACAGTTTAAGACAGAAACAGAGGAAGAAGGAGGCATACGATTATGGGTATGACAATGACGCAGAAGATCCTGGCTGCACACGCAGGATTGGATCATGTGGAGGCGGGGCAGCTGATCGAAGCAAAACTGGATGTAGTCATGGCGAATGATATTACAGGACCAATGGCGATTCCGGTGTTTAAGCAGATGGCGGAAAAAGTATTTGACAAGGATAAAGTAGTCCTTGTGCCGGATCATTTTACTCCAAATAAAGATATCAAATCAGCACAGAATTCAAAATCCCTCCGGGAATTTGCAAGAGAGCAGGAACTGTCTCACTATTATGAAGTGGGTCAAATGGGAATCGAACATGCAATTCTTCCGGAAAAAGGAATTACAGTGGCGGGAGAATGCATTATAGGTGCTGATTCACATACTTGTACATACGGGGCTTTGGGGGCGTTTTCTACCGGTGTGGGAACAACGGATATTGCCACCGGAATGGCAACGGGAGAACTGTGGTTTAAAGTTCCCTCCGCGATCAAGTTTGTCCTGACAGGGAAACCGTCCAGATATGTCAGCGGGAAAGATATTATTATCCATATTATCGGAAGAATCGGAGTGGACGGCGCTCTGTACAAATCTATGGAATTTACCGGGGACGGGATTGCCAATCTGACAATGGACGATCGGTTTACTATGGCAAACATGGCGATTGAAGCCGGGGCAAAAAATGGGATATTCCCGGTAGATAAACTGGCAGAGGACTATATCAGGGAACATTCTGATAAGGAATATAAGATTTACGAAGCAGATGAAGATGCCTGTTATGATGAAGTGGTAGAGGTGGATCTCTCTAAAGTGCGTCCGACTGTGGCATTTCCTCATCTTCCGGGCAACGCAAAGACCATTGATGAGATTGAGGCAATGGAACCTATTAAGATCGACCAGGTTGTGATCGGATCCTGTACAAACGGAAGGATGGAGGATATGCGCCGGGCAGCAGCTATTTTAAAGGGGCATAAGGTACATCCGGATGTGCGTGTCATGGTAATACCGGGTACACAGAAAATCTACAAAGAATGTATCAAAGAAGGACTGGTAGATATCTTTATCGATGCAGGATGCGCTTTCAACACTCCAAGCTGCGGTCCCTGCATGGGAGGACATATGGGAGTCCTTGCAGCGGGAGAGAAATGCGTATCTACAACGAACCGGAATTTTGTCGGAAGAATGGGGCATGTAGACTCCCTGATCTATCTGGCATCACCGGAAACAGCGGCAGCGAGCGCGATTGCAGGATATATTGCAAATCCAGAGAAAGCAGGTGACAGATAATGAAAGCATTGGGAAAAGTATTCAAATATGGCGATAATGTAGATACGGACGTGATCATTCCGGCTAGATATTTAAATTCCTTTGATCCACAGGAGCTGGCAAGTCATGCCATGGCAGATATAGATCCGGAATTTGCGGGAAAAGTACAGCCGGGAGATCTGATCGTGGCAAATAAAAACTTTGGGTGTGGATCTTCCAGAGAGCACGCACCGCTCTGTCTGAAAACAGCGGGCGTAAGCTGTGTGATCGCAGAGACATTCGCAAGGATTTTCTACAGAAATGCCATCAATATCGGTCTTCCGATCATTGAGTGTCCTGAGGCGGCAAGAGGAATCGAAGCTGGGGATGAAGTGGAAGTGGATTTTGACAGTGGAAAGATCTACAACCGGACAAAAGGTACAGAGTTCCAGGGACAGGCGTTCCCGGAATTTATGCAGAAGCTGATCGCAGCAGGCGGTCTTGTAAATTATACAAATAACAAAAGGAAATAGTTATGGAACAAAAAAAAGGAAGAGCAATAGCACTTCTGCCTATAGGAGTGTTTCTGGTGATTTTTTTGGGGTTTGGTATTGTGACGAAAGACTTTTATGCAATGCCGACTATTGTGGCGTTTCTGATTGCCTTAGGCGTGGCTTTCTGTCAAAATAAAAGCCTTAGCTTTGATGAAAAGATCACTGTGATAGCAAAGGGAGTAGGCGATGACAATATTATTACAATGAGTCTTATTTTCCTTTGCGCGGGGGGATTTTCCGGTGCTGTGACAGCAGCAGGCGGAGTGGAAAGTACTGTGAATCTGGGGTTGTCCGTTCTTCCGTCACAGATTGCTGTAGTGGGACTTTTTGTGATCGGATGTTTTATTTCTGTATCTATGGGGACATCTATGGGAACCATTGCGGCTCTGGCGCCGATTGCAGTGGGAATCAGTGAAAAGACAGGATTCGCAATGCCGATCTGTATTGGAGCTGTTGTGTGTGGGGCTATGTTTGGAGACAATCTCTCTATGATATCAGATACAACGATTGCAGCGGTGAAGACACAGGGATGTGAAATGAAGGACAAATTTCGGGAAAATTTCCTGATCGTACTTCCGGCGGCGATCCTTACAATTATTCTGTTTTTCCTGATCACCAGAAACGGCGATTTTAAGATGGCGGAAGATTTGAGTTATAATATATGGAAAGTTGTGCCTTATATTGTGGTGCTGGTGGGAGCGCTGATCGGAATTAATGTGTTTGTAGTGCTGATCGGCGGTACGGTTCTCTCTCTTATTGTGGGAGTTGCAACGGGCAGTATTGAACTTGGACAGATTTTTCTTGCCGTTGGAGGCGGAGAGATAAATGGAACAGCTATAGGCGGCGTAACCGGTATGTACGATATTACGGTTATTTCCATTATAGTGGCATGTATTGTGTCGCTGATGAAAGAGTATGGCGGAATCCATTTTATTCTGGGATGGATCCACAAACGGATACGGGGCGAGAAAGGTGCAGAGTTTGGAATTGCTTCTCTTGCACTTTTGGTAGATGCATGTACAGCAAACAATACAGTAGCTATTGTAATGGCGGGACCGATCGCTAAAGAGATCAGTGAGGAGTATCATGTTTCGTCCAGGCGTTCCGCTTCGCTTCTGGATATTTTTACTTCTGTGGGGCAGGGACTGATTCCTTACGGCGCACAGCTTTTGTCGGCGGCCAGCCTTACAGCGTTGACTCCATTTGAGATCATACCGTACCTCTATTATCCGATCCTCATGGCAGTGAGCGCAGTCTTGTTTATTCTGTTCAGAAACAGAAAGGAAGCGTAAACAGATGAAACTCTGGCAGAAACAGTCAGGGACAGAAAGGTGAAACATATGAATTTGCAGTATAAAAGTACGAGAAATCCCAGTGTGGAAGTGACAGCGTCACAGGCAATTTTAAAAGGACTTGCAGATGACGGAGGACTGTTTGTGCCGGAGAAGATTCCGGCGCTCGCACTTTCGTTGGAAGAACTGAAGGGTCTGAGTTATCAGGAAACTGCGTTTGCAGTTATGAAAGAATTTTTGACGGATTTTACAGAGGAAGAGCTGAAAGAATGTATCAGAAAAGCATACGACAGCAAATTTGACACAGAGGAGATCGCTCCTCTCGTGAAAGTGGACGACACTTATTATCTGGAGTTGTTCCATGGTGCTACGATTGCTTTTAAAGATATGGCCCTTTCCATTTTGCCGTATCTCATGACAACGGCGGCAAAGAAAAATCATGTTGATAAGGAAATTGTGATTCTGGCCGCCACATCAGGTGATACCGGAAAGGCAGCGATGGCTGGATTTGCAGATGTGGAAGGAACAAGGATCATTGTTTTTTATCCCAAAGGAGGCGTCAGCAAGGTACAGGAGCTGCAGATGGTGACGCAGAGAGGAAAAAACGTGGATGTTGTGGCAATTCACGGGAATTTTGACGATGCCCAAAGGGGAGTAAAAGAAATGTTTGGCAGCCAGGCTTTAAAAGAAGAGCTGGCAGCGGACGGTTATCAGTTTTCTTCTGCAAATTCCATTAATATTGGAAGACTTGTGCCGCAGATAGTCTATTATGTCTATGCTTACGGAAAGCTTTTGGAAAATGGTGAGATTGAGTCGGGCGAAAATATAAACGTTGTTGTGCCTACAGGAAATTTCGGAAATATTCTTGCCGCATGTTACGCTAAGCAGATGGGGATTCCCATTCACAAGCTGATCTGTGCGTCCAACGAAAATAAAGTATTGTTTGATTTCTTCCGTACAGGAACATACGATAAAAACCGCGAATTTTTGCTTACAACCTCTCCTTCTATGGATATTCTTGTGTCCAGTAATCTGGAGCGTCTCATTTATCAGATTTCTGATTGTGACTGTGAAAAAGATGCAGAGCTGATGGGGCTTTTGAATCAGAAAGGGAAATATACTATCACTCCGGCGATGAGAGACCATTTGCAGGATTTTGATGCCGGTTATGCATCAGAGCAGGAAACGGCCGATATGATCCGGAAGATTTATGACAGAACAGGATATGTGATCGACACCCATACAGCTGTGGCGGCTTATGTGTGTGAGGACTATAAAACAAGAACAAAAGATGAGACAAAATGTGTGATCGCATCTACGGCCAGCCCATATAAGTTTGTAAAGAGTGTCATGCAGGCTATCGGGCAGGCTGACGGAGAAAAGGACGAGCTGAAGCTTCTTGGCAATCTGGAAAAAGTATCTAAAGTAGAGATGCCGAAAGCCATTTGCGATATTCTCGATGCGGAAGTACTGCATACAAGAGAGTGCGATGCCGATAAAATGGAGGAGGAAGTAAAGAAGATCCTTGGTTTATAAAGAGATTTGGGAATCCCCGGAAGAACGAGGCGGATGTATGGAAGAGTTGGATGAGAAGAAATTGTGGGAGCTGGCTGTGGCAGCAAGGGAATATTCCTACAGCCCTTATTCTGGTTTCAAAGTGGGAGCTGCACTTTTGAGCCGGGGCGGAAAGGTGTTTCGGGGATGCAACATTGAAAATGCAGCTTACAGCCCGACGAATTGCGCAGAGAGGAGTGCCTTCTTTTCGGCGATATCCCAGGGAGAACGTGATTTTGAAGCGATTGCTATCGCCGGAGGAAAGGATGAGCTTATAAGCTGTTACCCGTGTGGAGTGTGCCGCCAGGTAATGGCGGAATTTTGTGATCCCTGCACTTTCCGGATTATATGTGGAAAAAGCAGGGAATCTCTGGAAATCATGACCCTGGATGAACTTCTCCCAAAAGGATTTAAAATGCAGGATTGATGCGCCAATCCTGCATTTGTTATAAGATTAACGCTTTTGGAGTTGATTTTTTGATTATTATCCTGTATAATGGACTACAATGGATGTCCTGTCGAAATGATAGGAAATATGCCGGTCTTCCGATCTCATTTTTAGATTGATTTTCCGGTCCATAATATTAGAGAAAGAAAGAGGTTGAGCGTAACATGGCAAATATCGATTTAACAAAGTATGGTATCACCGGAACAACAGAGATTGTTCACAATCCTTCCTTTGAGATGCTGTTTGAAGAGGAAACAAATCCGAATCTGGAAGGTTTTGACAAAGGACAGGTCAGCGAGCTTGGCGCAGTTAATGTTATGACTGGTATCTACACAGGCCGTTCTCCAAAAGATAAATACATTGTTATGGATGAAAATTCCAAAGACACTGTATGGTGGACATCAGACGAATATAAAAACGACAACCATCCGGCAAGCCAGGAGGCATGGGATGAGGTAAAGAAAATTGCATTAAATGAGCTTTCCAGCAAGAGACTGTTTGTTGTAGACGCATTCTGCGGCGCAAACAAAGACACACGCATGGCAATCCGTTTCATTATGGAAGTGGCATGGCAGGCTCATTTCGTTACAAATATGTTCATCCGCCCTACAGCAGAAGAGTTGGAAAACTTTGAGCCGGATTTTGTTGTTTACAATGCATCCAAGGCAAAAGTTGAAAACTACAAAGAGCTGGGACTTGGATCAGAGACAGCAGTTATGTTCAACATCACAAGCCGCGAGCAGGTTATCGTAAACACATGGTACGGCGGAGAGATGAAAAAAGGTATGTTCTCTATGATGAACTACTACCTGCCTCTGAAGGGAATCGCTTCCATGCACTGCTCTGCAAACACAGATATGAATGGCGAGAACACAGCAATTTTCTTCGGACTTTCCGGAACAGGAAAGACAACACTTTCCACAGATCCGAAGAGACTCCTTATTGGTGATGACGAGCACGGCTGGGATGACAATGGTATCTTCAACTTCGAGGGCGGATGCTACGCAAAAGTTATTGACCTTGACAAAGATTCCGAGCCGGATATCTACAATGCGATCAAACGCAATGCTCTTCTTGAGAATGTTACACTGGACAAAGACGGAAAGATCGATTTCACAGATAAGAGCGTGACAGAAAATACACGTGTATCTTACCCGATCGATCATATTGAAAAAATCGTTCGTCCGGTTTCTGCAGCTCCTGCAGCAAAGAATGTAATCTTCCTGTCAGCAGACGCTTTCGGAGTGCTTCCTCCGGTATCTGTTCTGACACCAGAGCAGACAGAGTACTACTTCCTGTCCGGATTTACAGCAAAACTTGCAGGAACAGAGCGTGGAATCACAGAGCCTACACCGACTTTCTCTGCATGCTTCGGTCAGGCATTCCTGGAACTGCATCCTACAAAATATGCAGAAGAGCTTGTTAAGAGAATGAAAGCAAGCGGAGCAAAAGCTTACCTTGTAAATACAGGATGGAACGGAACAGGAAAACGTATCTCCATCAAAGATACTCGCGGTATCATCGATGCGATCCTTGATGGCTCTATCCTGACAGCGCCAACTAAGAAGATTCCGTACTTCAACTTTGAAGTTCCGACAGAGCTTCCAGGTGTAGATCCTGCAATTCTTGACCCACGCGACACATATGCAGATGCAGCAGAATGGGAAGAGAAAGCAAAAGATCTTGCACAGCGCTTCAACAAGAACTTCGCAAAATACGAAGGCAACGAGATCGGAAAAGCACTGGTTGCTGCTGGTCCGCAGATATAAGAATAAAGAAGATGGACTTCCCGGCAAACAGCCGGGAAGTTTTTTGTTACCAGAATGGAAACAGGCGAAACTATTGGACATGTAAAAAGATGGAAGAGTAGATTGGAATGACGCAGGAGGAAAACCAGTGAGTTTGATCGCAGTAATTGATGATGACGAATATATCGGCAGCATGCTGGAACGGGCGCTTAAGGAGGAGGGGTATCAGGTGATACGTGCCTATTCGGGGACAGAAGCCCTTCTTCTTTTTGAGAAAAGAAGTCCGGATCTGGTTCTTTTGGACCTGATGCTGCCGGGTCTTGCGGGAGAGAAGGTGCTGGAAAAGATTCAGGGAATACCGGTGATCGTTGTCAGCGCAAAAGCAGAAATTGATCATAAAGTGGATCTGCTGCTGGGCGGAGCGGCAGATTATGTGACAAAGCCTTTCGATATACGGGAACTGATGGCAAGGATCGCAGTGCAGCTGCGCGGATCTGGCGGAAGCAAGGGAAGAGGCATTCTTACATTTGAAGAGATTACTATAGATTTAGATACTTTCGAAGCATATGTGGGGGAAGCTAAGATCCATCTGACTCCCACAGAATTTGCAGTTTTAAAGCAGCTGATAAAAAACCCGTCTCAGGTTGTGACAAAAGCAAGGATACTGGATGCCATCAGTGAAGACACGCCGGACTGCACGGAAAGCTCTTTGAAAATCCACATCAGCAATCTTAGAAAGAAACTGAAAAGTGAATCAGGGAAAGATTATATAGAGTCTGTTTGGGGGATCGGATTTAAAATGCGCCAGGACGCTACTTGCTGACCCGGCGCAGTAAAATAGCGCATATGATAACAGCAGCGGCAAAAAGGAAGAGAAGAGGCAGAAATAACTCAAAATGAAAGACCTGTTCTGTCATGCAGCGATATCCCCATGATGCCGGGAAAAATTTTCCGGCAGTTTCAAGAGAGCCGGGAAGGAGATTTACTGGAAACATAATCCCGGAAAGCATGATAGAAGGCAGGAAAATAAGGATGGAAAACATAGAGGTTTTTGCCGGATCCTTTACAGCCAGACCGATGATGCTTGCAATGGCAAGGGATGCAGCAGTGAAAACAGCCAGTCCTGCAAGATACAGCCCTGAATTTTCCGGAATCCCGGCGTCGAACGCAAGCGGCGCGGCAATGCAGATAATGGCGCTCATGATCCACAGATGAAGAAAAGCGGAAATATTTATTGAGACAATGCCAAGATACAGGGGGACGCCATTGGCCCTGTAAATTTTTTTGACATCACTTCTGTAAATTTCCGCAAGAGAGGGAGGGACGCCGATCAGTGCGCCCATTGTGACGCCGAATATGGTCATGGACTGGATCAGAGTTTCTTTTGAATCCGGCATGACAGAGGTAAAGATACTGCCCATTACTCCGAAGAATAAAAGAGGAACAATGTAGCAGGTGATGAGAAGAGTCTTACTACGTATGTCTAATTTCCACTGTAATGCGATTCCGTATAAAAAAGCTTTCATAGATCATCCCTCCTTTGCGATTTTCATAAAATGCTGTTCTAAAGAGCCCCGATTCACTTGAATATCCAAGATGGCCTCGCTTTTTTCTCTATGCTTTATAAGCAGTTCAAACAGGGTATTCTCGATGGAATCTGACTCATATCTTTCTATTCCGGCATTTGTCCGGATCGTAATGTTGTAATGTTTCCCCATCCTTTTTTGAAGCTGCTCCACTGTGCCTGTAAAGGCAATCCTGCCTCCTGATAAAATAGCAATCCGGTCGCATAAGGTTTCTACTTCCGTCATGTCGTGGCTTGCCAGAACGATTGTCTTTCCCATAGCGTTCAGCTGCCTTATCTGTTGGTGGAGAAGCAATCTGCCTTCCACGTCAAGACCGGCGGTAGGTTCATCAAGAAAGAGAATGTCCGGATCTCTGATAAGGGAAAGGGCAAGATGAAGCCGTCTTTTTTGTCCGGTTGACAATTGGAAGTATTGCTTTTGGGAAAATTCATAAATACCGAGGGCATGGAGGGTTTCCTCGGGAAGCGGGGAACGGTTCCATTGGGAGAATAATCGGATGGCCTCCATTGTTTTTATGTGTTCGGGCAAAGAGGAGGACTGGAGCTGGATCCCTGTTCTTCCGATAACAGTTATGCTGCCGCTGTCATATTTTTTTAAACCTTCAATGCATTCAAGAGCAGTGGTTTTGCCGGCGCCGTTTACGCCAAGCAGGGCAAAAATTTCACCTTTTCTCACGTGAAGATCAATGCCTTTTAAGACTTGATGTTCTCCATAAGTTTTTGTCAGAGCGCTTACTTCTATGGCATGTGTCATTGGTTTTCCTCCTGAAACGGATCTGTGCCCAAATTACTGAAATAGACGTTTAAGGCCTGTTCTACATAGGTATTGGCCTGTATCTGCCATTCTTTCCACTGGGGGTCTGCGTTCTCGAATTGCCCGATTTCCACCAGTTTGGAAAGCATTCCCATATCCTGACCGGTAAATTCTGTTATCATGTCCCAGTAGGTTTTGGCAAATTGCTGTCCCTCCTCACTGTCGGCAGGGATGCCTGCATTTTGAAGCTGTATTGCTTCGTTTTGGAGTTTGAGGAATCTCTCCATGAACGCCTTTCCGCTTTCTTTGTCAAAGCGGCCGCGGATATGATCAAGGGTCTGGTCATCAAAGTGTTTGATCAGCCAGTAAAAATCATTTTTCATCTGCAAATTTACAATAATGTCCGCATATTTTTTAAAATTGACAGTCTGCATCTGAAGGACCTCTTCCCTCAAGGCTTCCAGTTCTTTCAGAGATTGGGAGAGATTTTCGATTTTCTGGCGGACGGCGTCTGCCTGTGCTGCAAGGATACTGGCCACTTCAGCCGGAGTGTCGAGGGGAGAAAGTCGGTTCTTAATATCGTCCAGGGAGAATCCCAAATGCTTGAAAGATAAAATCTGATGGAGTTTTATAATGTCTTTGTCAGTATACAGCCGGCGGCCGCCTTCGCTTACTGCAGAGGGGCGCAGCAGGCCCTCCCGGTCGTAATGCTGCAGTGTCCGCACAGTGACATCCATCTTTTTTGCCACCTCTCCCACAGTCATATATCCTTTTGGTATCGCTCTGTGTTTTTCCATAGTGCTGTCACCTCCTGACTATAGTATATCTTATGACGCAGCGTCATAAGCAAGGGATTTTTGGAAAATTTAGAAGAGGATATGCTTCTTTTGCAGCGGAGGTTCATAGAATATTATGAGAAGGCATCAGACCGGTGAAATGCTGCCGGTTCTGAAAGTGCCAATGGAAAATTGGGGGATAATATGGACCAGATATTAAACTATGTAAAACCGGAGCTGCTTATTGTAGCGGTGGTATTGTATTTTATCGGCGCAGGACTAAAGAAAGCGCAGACCTTTAAAGATAAGTACATCCCTTTGATCCTGGGCGTGATCGGGATCGTGCTGTGCGCTATCTGGGTGCTGGGCACCTGTCCGACAGAAGATAAGCAGGACATAGCAATGGCGGTGTTTACAGCGGTTGTCCAGGGAATCCTGGTGGCCGGACTGTCTACTTATGTCGATCAGGTTGTAAAGCAAGTCGGAAAAAGAGAATGATGCAGGGAAAATAAAAACTGAGAAAAAATTTTTCTTAACTGCTTCTTAACTGTTTTATTAACCGGATGTTTAAGAACAGTATGCTATTATCATGTTAGAAACTTGAAAGAAGTTAGGAAGTTTCTGAAATGACAGATGACACTGATGTACAGGGAGCGGGATATTCCAAAATGCTGTGTTCTTTGTACATCGGTGCAGGGCAAGGAGGCATGAAGATGGAATATGTACTGACAACAGAGAATCTGACAAAGCAGTACCGGAATTTTAAGGCATTAAGCGGTCTTTCCATGCATGTGGAGAAAGGAGCAATCTACGGATTTGTGGGAAGAAACGGAGCGGGAAAAACGACGTTGATCCGCCTGATCTGCGGTCTGCAGACCCCTACGTCGGGAAGTTATACTCTGTATGGGCAAAAGAATACTCAAGGAAATATGGAAAAGATAAGAAGGCGCATCGGAGCAGTAGTGGAAACGCCCTCTATTTATCTGAATATGACAGCCACGGACAATCTGAAAGAGCAGTACCGTGTGCTGGGACGCCCTTCCTTTGAAGGGGTAGAAGAACTTCTGGAACTGGTAGGGCTTGAAAATACAGGGAAGAAAAAAGCGAAGAATTTTTCTCTTGGTATGAAGCAGCGCCTTGGGATTGCGGTGGCTCTTGCGGGAGATCCGGACTTCCTGGTGCTGGACGAGCCGGTAAACGGGCTGGATCCCCAGGGAATTATAGAGATCAGAGAGCTGATCTTAAAGCTGAACCGGGAACGGAAAATTACCTTCCTGATCTCCAGCCATATTCTGGACGAGTTATCCCGTCTTGCCACTCATTACGGATTTATTGACAGTGGAAGGATCGTGCGGGAGGTCAGTGCGAAAGAACTGGAAGAGGCAAGCCGGAGGGGGATGCACCTGGAAGTGACGGATCTGTCTGCCCTTGTCCGGGTTTTGGAGGCCAGAGATATGGAGTATGCGGTTACATCCGCTTCCGGAGCAGATGTGTTTGGAAGCTGGGATGTGACAGAGTTGGTTCTTGCTCTGGAAAAAGAAGGATGCAAGATAAAGCAGATGGCAGAAAAGGATGAAAGCCTGGAGAGCTATTACATCAATCTGATGGGAGGTGAGAGCCATGCGTAGACTGCTGCGTGCAAATTTTGCAAGACTTTGGAAGGATCGGGTGTTATGGATCACGACAGCGGTGGTGTGTCTGTTTGGGGTGATCGTCTGTATCAGTCAATACAATGCGATGATAAACTATGATGTGGATATGTCGGGGGAATTTCCGAGGATCTTTTTAAACTCCTACCTGATGCTGCCTATGGCGCTGGCGGCATTCACCAACCTGTTCCTGGGAACAGAGTACAGCGACGGCACCATAAGAAATAAGCTGGTAACAGGATGTACAAGGAATGATATCTATCTGTCCGGCTATGTGACCTGTGCGGCGGCGGGGATTTTTATGCAGGCCTGCTATTCCCTTGTTGTAAGTGTGATCGCAATCCCAATGTTTGGATTTAAGGCGGAATTTTTAAAGATCATGGGGATTGGTTCCTGTGTGGGCGCGCTCCTGATCTGCAGTGAGGTGGCCATGTATACCTGCGTTTCCATGCTCTGTCAGAACAAGGCGGCAGTGGCGGTGCTCTGCCAGGTGGGAACCTTTGCTCTTCTTATGCTTGGAAGCTATCTTGCCAATATGCTGACAATGCCGGAATTTTACGATGCGGCGAAGAAGATGGCTGATGGAACCATTGTGATGGAACAGGTGAGAAATGAGCGGTATCTCACTGGAAGCGCAAGGCAGTGGTACCAGTTCTGGCTTGATTTTATCCCCCAGGGTCAGGGCTACACCATAGGAGGGGGAATGGGGACAGACCATCCGGCTCTGCTTGGAGTGTATTCTCTGATCGTCATAGCGGGAGCCAATCTGGCAGGATTGCTGGGCTTTCGCAGAAAAGATCTGAAATAAAATGCACGGACTGTGGACAGGAGTATCGGTACAGGACGGCGCTTTGGAGGAAAGAAAATGATGTTAGTTGGCAGTATCTGCATTGTGCTGATCTGTATCTGTGCAGCACTTGGAATCAAAATTTTTCTTATGCGTAAGGCGGCGGATGAAATCCGCTGCCAGATGAAAGAAAGGCTGACAGAAGACACAAATGTGGGAATAGATATCAGCAGCGGCGATAAAAAAATGCGTGCTCTGGCAGAAGATCTTGACCGCCAGGTGAAATATTTACGAAAGGAGAGGCTGCGCTATGAGT
>NZ_JAYAZJ010000123.1:0-33888 GCF_037273965.1 Claveliimonas sp.
GTTTATTTTAGATGCAAAAAAGAAAGCACCTTTATGGTGCAGTCTTTTAACGTTTGATCGCATCCCAACACATTTGAAAGACCATGTTAAAATCTGTATCGGGCAACATTGAATTTGGCTTTCTGTATTCCTTAAAAATCTGTTGAATAGGATAATAACAGAAACTAATCAATAAGATAGGGGACGTCTGTTTCAACACACCTTCTTTAATGCCCCGTTCAAAAATTCCGACAATCTCTTTGCTATGCTGTTCTATTTCATTCAACACCTCCTCTGTAGCAAAGGGAGAGTTGCAGGATTGCTCGATAAAAAGAAATTCCTCTGTGTACTCTTGTATATAGCGCAAAACATTTTTGCAAATTTTCTTCACAGAGTTTTCTACTGTCTCGTTCATTTCAAGTCCTTTTGCACATTTCTTGTGCATTTGGATTTTCACATCAGCATATACCTTATTGAACATATCGTCTTTGTTTTCATAATAGACGTACAAAGTGGACGAGGACACACCTGCTCTTTTAGCAATCTTGCTCATGGACACATTAGAAAAGCCAATCTCATTAGACAGACTGATTACCGCTTTAGTAATCGCATTCTTTTTGTTGTCATCTTTCATTCTCATGGCTATATTATAATCGAATGTTCGTTTTTATTCAATAACCTTTTTAGCGTCGGTGTACAAGGGGACAATACGCTCCAAGCCGTGTTGCCCCTTGTACACCGACGCTAACCAAACTTCTATAAAATATCTTCCAGGAATTTTTGTATATCCATATTCAGACAAATAGATCGCTCCTCGATTTCTCCTGGGCAGAAAGCTTCCCCATAGTTTACGCAGGCATAGACAGCTTTCGGATTTTCCACTGTCATCCTCCAGAAGGGATACTTAATGATCACCGGAGTGTTAGCGCCCACCCCAAGTTCCAAAAACAGTACTTTCTCCCCTTTGTGCTGACGAATAAACTCGTTATAACAGCCTGCTGCCGCATGCCATCCTTCATCTTCCACAAAAGTCCCATCCACCCGCAGGTTCATTGTCATAGGAGCACCGCATACCGGGCATTTGGGGATCAATTCCGTAGGGATTTTCATTTCCTTTTGCTGTAAAACCATCTGCCGCACCGTTTTCTCGTTGTCATAGGTCTTCTGATGACAAGGCTTAGAGCACTGCCACAAACCATAGTCTCCTTGGGTGTAAAATAACCGTTCTTTATCAAACCCGGCCATCTGAAACTGATGGTCTACATTTGTTGTAAGGACAAAATAATCTTTCTTCTTTACCAATTTCAGCAGATCGCGGTAAGGCTTTCCCACGCCGACTTCATAGCGGTTGATCAGAATATGACGGCTCCACCAGGCCCAGTATTCCTCCAGGGTATCATATGGATAAAATCCGCCGGAATACATATCCTGTATTCCATACTTTTCTTGAAAATCCGCAAAGTTCTTCTCAAACCTCTCCCCGCTGTAGGACATTCCTGCAGAAGCGGACAGCCCTGCACCTGCACCGATCACAATGGCATCGGCTGTTTCGATTTCCTGTTTTAACTTTTCAATTTTTTCCAAGTAATCTCCTGTAAATGTTGAGATCGGTCTCCTTAAAAACATTAAATATCACCTCAAAACTTTATGCTGATCATCAAAGATTTTTTCCGGTTGCTGCTTCAAAATGGTATTTGACAATTCCAAGATCAATCTTTGTATAAAACCCAAAACCGGATACCTTTGCGGATACTTTATCTCCATTTAGCTCAAAAAGGAATTTCTGCTGATTCATTGCAGTAGGAGCGAGCATAACAGCGTCCATTCCTTTTTTAAACCAGTCAGGCGCTGCTCCACTTACCTTTGTTACATCTGAAAGCAACCTGTTTTTATGTGGAGCGCCCTGATTTTTTCCATAACCTAATGATATCAGGCATACCTGTTTCTCTCCTCTTCCAATTTCAGCGGCGCTTTTACCATGGGTCATTGCCACCCAGCAGGTATTTAATCCCAGAGACTGTGCAAGAAGAACCAGTTTTTCTCCATAGTAACCGCTCTTTTCGTCAAGATCGGCTCCTTTAGGCCCTACAAGTGCGATATAATTATGCACTCCTGCAAATTTACCGTAGTGTGCCATCATGGAATCAAAACATTTCGGTTCATCAAAAAAGATCTGTATATGAAGCCCGCTTTCTTTATTGACCGCTTCAATCTCTTTCAGCAGAATGTTTCTCTTTTTGGCTTCGATTTTTTTATCTTCATACTGACGTACACTGTGCCTCTGTTCCATTATTTTAATAATATTCATTCTGACCTTCCCTTCGTGTCATTTTTCATAAAAAATTATATCGTAATTATTCTCAAATAGTTCCCTCTCAATAAATAAAAGTGATATAATAGAATAAATGTTTGTGCGCTCCATGGCAATATATAGGAGCAGCTTTAATTGGAGGGGGAATTTACAGAAAATGTTTTCGACCAAACAGACATCCATCTATTTTAAAAAAATCGCAAGGATTGCCTTCCGGGAGCGGGTATGGAAATTCGTGATCTTTGCTGTAATTATCGCGACTTTGGTTGCTGCTATCGTAGGCGACGATATGTTTACTACCTATGAAAGCACCAAATCCGGATTTTTCACGATCGCCTCAGCCTGCATCTGGATCGGAATCTTCAATTCCGTTCAATCAATCTGTAAAGAACACGAAATCATCCGCGCCGAGTACCGCCAGGGAATGAAACTTTCTGCATATATTTCTGCCAATATTTTCTGGCAGATGCTTCTCTGTCTGGTGCAGAGTGTGGTGATTTTTGCCGTGTGCAATGTGTTTATCGACTTTAATTCCGACGGAATTATTACCAGTGCCTATGTGGAATATTTTATTACCATTTTTCTGCTGACTTTTGGGTCTGCTGTTATGGGTATTATGTTATCTTCTATCGCCGGCAATCCTACCACCGCTATGACGATCATGCCTTTTGTACTGATCCTGCAGTTGATCATGAGCGGTGTACTGTTTGAATTAAGCGGCACCAGTGAAAAAATTGCGTACATTACCTTCAGTAAATGGGGAATGTCCGCTTTTGGAAGTATTGCAGACCTGAATAACGCAAAATATCCTCTGAAGATCAGTGAAGCCTATCCCATGGTAGAACGTCTGGAAACAGAAGCCTGCTATGATTGTGTAGCCAGCAACCTTCTCACTGCCTGGGGATGGTGCATCGGATTGATCCTGTGCTTTGCTGTGATCAGCATACTGAGTCTGAAAATTAAAAACAGAGATTCTTAATATCTTTATATAAAAAATAGCAATACATAAGAGAATGGGAGAAAATACATGATGGACAGCGAAAGAACAATTGCCTTTGTCCCGGAGGAACAGAGAGGAAAAACCGCGACGCTGATTATTTTAGACATGAGAAACCGACCGGTAGTGGTGCCTTTACAGGGCAATATGACTCTCGGAAGAGATTACGACAAATCAAACTGTGATATTCGTGTACAGTCCAGGATCACAGGACGCCGGCACGGTGAATTTGTTTACAGTGATGTATATCAGGACTACTACTACATTGACAATAACAGTGTGAACGGCACTTATATAAACGGGAACAAACTGACCTCACAGGATGGTGGAACATCTGCCCCATATAAGCTCCAGGAAGGAGACGTTCTAAGAATTGACCATTCCCGGCTGGATGATCCTCATCCGGAAGCAGTTCTTATGATTTTTACATGGAGCTATACCCTGGGCTCCAGATGGACCGTACGATCTATAAAGGGACTGGCAGAGATTCGGATCGGACGGGATGAAAAAAATACCATTGTTCTGGATGATCTTCTGATCTCACGTACCCACGCTGTAATCCGGAAGGAAAACGGTCAATGCTGGATCGAGGATATCCACAGTCAAAACGGCGTGCGGGTCAACGGCAGAGAAATAGAAAAAAGCCAGCTTCTGTATGAGCACGATGTTGTTCGGATCGGTAATACCATTCTCATTTTGTGGGCCGACACGATCATTTACAATATCTTCACTAAAGAAGAAGGTCAGCTCTCTGTGAACATCCGGAAAATGGCGGTGAATTTCGGGCGAAAGACCCTCATCAAGGATATTGAGTTTGAAGCGGAAAATACAGACTTTGTCCTTATCCTTGGCGGATCCGGTGCCGGTAAAACAACGCTGATCAATACGATTCTCGGAGAAAAAAAGGCAGACGGAGAAATCTTGCTGGACGGTCAGAACCTATATCGAAATTTTAAATATATGAAAACAAAAATCGGTCTGGTGCCTCAGTTTTTAAATCTCCGTCTGAATGACAAAGTAAGAGAAACCCTGATGGATGTAGCGGAAATCAAATTACCCAAGCAGGATTATTCTCATCAGGACAAGCTTAGGCGCGTGCAGGATACTATGGAAAAGGTCGGTGTCCAAAACCTAAGTGAACACCTCATCAGCCAGCTAAGCGGCGGACAGAAAAAGAAAGTATCGGTAGCCGCACAGCTTATCGGCTTCCAGAAAGTATTTATCTGTGATGAGCCTGACTCCGGACTGGATGCAGCATCCCGCATGCAGCAGATGGAAATTTTAAAGGAGATCGCTGATAACGGGAAGATCGTCATGGTCATTTCCCATGAGCCGGACGACGCTGTCAACAGCGTGACCGGAGAAAGCCTGTTTACAAAAGTACTTGTCATCGCCAAAAGCACAAAAGAACAGTGCGGTCAAATGGCTTTCTATGGAACGGTTCCGGAGGCGCTGGAGTTTTTCCAGGTAAAGCGTCTTCAGGATATTATGTTGGAAATCAATCCCACTTATGAAGGTGGCAAAGGAAGAGCAGACTATTACATTCAAAAATATACATTACAGCCTAAGAAACGAGGGAGGAACAAAAGATGAAAAAGTATTGTTTGAATTGTATGCGTGAAATTACTACAGGTACGCTCTGTGCAGACTGTGTGGGCAAAAAAATTCCAGAGACTGTACCTCATCAGCTGAAGCCGGGAACGATACTGAATGGAAAATACCTGGTTGGAAATGTAATTGGTGAAGGAGGATTCGGAATCACCTACATCGGGCGTGATACCGTATTGGAAACCAAGGTTGCAATTAAGGAATTTTATCCTGTTGGACGCATTAATAGAAATAATGAAGTTTCCAGTAACTTAACGATCTCTACTGAAGAGCAGAGAGATTTTATCCGAAAAGGCAGGGATCGGTTTCTTGCTGAGGCAAGAAATATTGCGCAGTTTTCATCAGAACCTGGTATTGTAAATGTAAAGGATTTTTTTGAAGAAAACGAGACAGCCTACATTATAATGGAATATCTTGAGGGAAAGACGCTGGCTGCCCATATCAAAGAGTGCGGTCCCATGGACGCTGAAAAAGTACGGGTACTCATGCTTCCGCTTGCAGAAGCATTGTCAAAAATACATAAGCTGGGCGTCATTCATCGGGATATCAGCCCGGACAATATCATGTACCTGAATCAAGGCATCTGCAAACTAATGGACTTTGGTTCCGCCCGTTACTTTATGCAGCAGGATCAGGAGCTTACCAGTACCGTCAAGAGAGGCTATACACCGGAGGAACAGTATACCAGCACCGGAAATCAGGGCCCCTGGACAGATGTCTACGGATTGTGCGCCACCATATATAAATGCATTACAGGAACGACTCCGGCTGATGCCATTGATCGTATGGCCTATGACAGTCTGAAGCGTCCATCCGAGTTGGGAGTAAGGATTTCTCCTGAATTTGAAAATGCCATCATGTGCGGCTTGGCTTTGCATGCGAAGGATCGCTGCCAGAGCATGGATGAATTGCTTCGACTTATGCAGGGCAGTACCCCTGAGACAACCGGAAATGAAGCGGAAGATTCTGACGCCACCATGTTTGCTGATCAGACATATTTTTCGCAGAATAACCCTACTTATACTCAGCCGACCTACACTCATACGCAGCCGACCTATACCCATACTCAGTCTACTACCGGTTACGGCCAGCCGGGAATGTATGATCCGGACGATACAAACAACAGGCAGGCTTCTCCTGAACGCAAAAAGAAAAAATTCCTGATCCCCGCTATTGTAGGCGGTATCGCAGTTGCCGCTGCAGCCGGCTTTATCATCTGGAACGTTGTGGGCAACGACAGTGAGGAAATAGAAACCTTCGGAGATTACTATGTGACCGGATGTAAGGAAGTACTCAAACTTCGGGAAACTGAGGATGAGGACAGCAAGATCCTGACGAAATTAGATAATGGGGAAAAGGTATCTTTAGTGGAACGAACAGAAAATGACTCCTGGAAAGTTTACGTAGAGGCCGAAGACCTTACGGGATATCTGGATTATCACTATCTGACCAACGAACGGGACGCTGCAATGGAACCTATTGAAAAGTATGTAAATGTATCCGGCGACGAGCAGCTGACCATCTTAAGCACTACAGAAGAGGATGCTACTTCTATCGGCATTCTTGAGAGAGGCGATGAAATCACAGTGATGGCAACGCCCGGAGATACCTATGCTTATATTTACGCTCCGGAAGTCAAGACATTCGGCTATGTTGACCAGTCAAAACTGTCTGACGAGGAACCAGCGGAAGAAAAAGAAACTACAGATGCTGCTGCATCCAACCAGGCACAGAGTACCGGCGATGTATTCGGCCCCGGCAATCCGCCATCCAGTAATCTGGGTGTATACTATGTAAATGTGCAGAAAGGATACCTGGCTCTCCGCAATGCCAAGAGCTATGACGCATCCAATGAAATCGGAAAAATGTATAATGGGGAGTCTGTATATGCACTTCGGAATGATGGTGAATACTGGTATGTCTATTCTCCAACTTTGGGCAGCTATGGATATACAAATGCCACTTACCTTCGTTCCTCATCTCAAGGAAAGATTTCTTCCAGCAGCGGATCCACCTATTACGCAAGCGTTTCTTCCGGTTATCTGGCACTGCGAAATGATACTGCTTACGATGCTTCCAATGAAATTGGCAAAATTGCCAACGGACAGCCGGTGGAAGTCGTAGACACCTCCTCCGGAACCTACTGGTATGTATATGTGCCAAGTCTGAATCAGTACGGATATGTAAACAGTGAATATTTGAGGAAATAAGGCATGAAAAAGAAAGTTATCATTCTGCTGCTCGTCCTTCTTGTAATCATCGGGACCTCTGCCGGTATCTTTATTCTGTATAACCAGGCAGTTGCAGACAAAAAAGAGAAAATTGCTGATCCTATTAAGATCGAGACCCCGGAGAAACCAACAGAACCGGAGGAAGAGCTTAAAAAAGAAGAAGAGCCTCAGCAACCGGAGGAACCGTCACCGCCTCCGGCAGAGACATCTTCCTCAAGCAAGGCGTCTGAAATCCAAAGCCGGCTGGAACAACTGGTCAATACGGAATACAATGCCGGAGGCAGCGTCGCTATATGTACAGGACGAGTGGATGAGAATGATCTGGCCTCAGTAAACAGCAGTCCCATGCAGGCTGCCAGCCTGATCAAGCTCTATGTCGCCGGCTGTGTATATGAGAATTATGAAAAAGTCACCGCCTATGATTCTTACGGCGGTGAGACAGAAAACCTTATTAAATCTATGATCACTGTCAGCGACAATACATCCTGCAATACACTGGTAAACCGATTGGGAGACGGTGTAGATCAGAACGGTATGGCACTGGTAAATCAGTACTGTGCCGCCCATGGCTTTTCTGATACGCATATGGGACGGCTGATGCTTCATCCCAACGATATAGATGACAATTATACATCTGTCAAAGACTGCTGCAACTTTCTCAAAATGGCGAATGCCGGCCAGCTGGAGGGAGCCTCCACTATCCTGGATTACATGAATCAGCAGGAACGCCGCGGCAAAATCCCCTCTGGTCTTCCTGCCGGTGTTTCCTCCGGAAATAAAACCGGGGAGCTTTCTGATGTGGAAAATGATGCCGCCATCGTATATGCAGACAGCGGCACCTATGTACTGTGCGTCATGTCACAGAATCTGTCTGACGCATATACTGCCAGACAGTTTATTATCCGCACTTCCAGTGTTGTATATGAAATGATGTAACCTTTTCAATGGGCAGGTACATGGCGAAAGCCGTACCTGCCTGATTTTATTCCAGATTTCCGTACTCATCATCTGTAACAGGTTCGCACCACTCATTTGAGGTATCTTCTCCCGGAGCCTCAAATGCAATATGGCTGAACCAGGAATCTTTCTTTGCCCCATGCCAGTGCTTCACACCCGCCGGAATATAGATGACGCTGCCCGGCTCCAAGCTGATCGGATCCTTTCCTTCTTCCTGGTACCAGCCCTCTCCGGCCGTACACAAAAGGATCTGTCCGCCGCCCTTGGCAGCGTGATGGATATGCCAGTTGTTGCGGCATCCCGGCTCAAAAGTTACATTGGAGATCATCAGCGGACACTGTCCCGGATCTGTCAAAGGATTCAGAAACGATTCGCCGATAAAGTACTGTGCAAAGTTAACATTTGCCTCCCCTTTTCCAAATACGTTTGCCTGTTCAAAATCTGTCTCGTTCAAATATCTCATTTTTATCCCTCCGCTATTTTTATTGCTGTTATTTCTTATCTTTTACCTGGTACCGCAGCCATACTGCTCCATCATCATAAGACTCTACACTTAAAAGCTTCAGATGAAATGGTTCCGTCTCCATAGGAAGCCCGTCAAATGCAGCTGCCATTCCTTTTCTTCCATCGATTCCCGGAGCCAGCAGGATGCTCACTTCATCTAAAAGTCCTGCCGCAAGAAAGCCTGCGTTGATGGCCCCTCCTCCTACAACGGACATCCTCTCAACGCCAAATTCATCAGCAAGAATTTCCACTGCCCGTTCAAGATTGATTCTTTCTTTTCCGCAGGCGATCCAGGAAATATTTCTTGCATCCAGATAGGCAAGATATTCTTTTGTGACCTGCTCGCTTGTAAGAATAAGAAGCGGAGTTTCACTGCCATCTTGCTCCGGCCAAAGCAGGGTTCCTTTTGTGTCTGTTACAACGCTGTAGCCCACAGCGTCCGCCTTTTTTGAAAAACCTTCCTGTCCGAAAATATCCTGCTGTTCAGGTGTAAATGTCCCTTCTTCCGCCATTTCCAGCTGCGCTGTCACCCGTCCACTTAAGGAAGTCGGCATATTCAGGGCGTGGAGTGTTTCATAATACTCTTTTACTCCCTCCAGCTTTGCCGTCATTCCGCAGTCAATTCGTCCATCAACAGCTGTCATCATATGACAGATAATATGTGGCCTGTTCATTTTCTTCCATCATCCTTTCTATTTCCTAATTATTTATATGCACAAAATTTTCCTTTTGCTGCAATCAGCTCATCATGAGTGCCCTTTTCGATGATGCGTCCCTGTTCCATTACCATAATGCAGTCCGAGTTTTTGACTGTAGACAGACGGTGGGCAATGACAAATGTTGTCCTTCCCTTCATCAGAGCATCCATTCCATCCTGCACCAGTTTTTCCGTACGGGTATCAATGGAGGAAGTAGCCTCATCCAGAATCAGCGCCGGCGGATCAGCCACGGCAGCACGGGCAATCGCCAGAAGCTGTCTCTGTCCCTGACTCAAATTAGCGCCGTCTCCGGTAAGCTGTGTCTGATACCCTTCCGGCAGGCGCCTGATAAAGCCATCGGCATTTGCCAGCTTTGCAGCGCGGATACATTCTTCATCTGTTGCATCCAGCTTACCGTAGCGAATATTATCCATAACCGTTCCGGTAAATAAATGGGTATCCTGCAGCACCATTCCCAGTGATCTTCTTAGATCCTGCTTTTTGATTTTATTGATATTAATACCGTCATAACGAATTTTACCATCTGCAATATCATAGAAGCGGTTGATCAGATTGGTGATCGTAGTCTTACCCGCTCCGGTAGCTCCTACAAAGGCAATCTTCTGGCCTGGTTTTGCCCAGAGACTGATGTTGTGCAGTACGATTTTATCATCCGTATATCCGAAATCCACATCATCAAAGACAACTTTTCCTTCCTGTTTTGTGTACGTAACTGTCCCGTCCGCCTTATGGGGATGTTTCCACGCCCACAGATTTGTGCGGACGGCTGATTCTGTAAGCTGGCCGTTCTCATCTTCTTTTGCGTTGACCAATTCCACATATCCGTCATCTTCCTCCGGTTCCTGATCCATCAGATCAAAGACTCTCTGCGCACCTGCTGCCGCATTGACAACAAAATTCAGCTGCTGGCTCACCTGCGTAATCGGATTGGTAAAGCTTTTATTCAGTCCCACAAATGCAATGACTGTTCCGATCGTAACTCCGGCAAGTCCATTTACCCCCAGGATAGCTCCCATAATCGCCACAAGCGCATAACTGATCCAGCCGATATTGGCGTTGACCGGCATCAGCAGATTGGCATAGGTGTTTGCCTTATCTGCACTGTCTCTTAACTTTTCATTTACTTTGTGAAACTCTTCTATGGCGGCCTGCTCATGGCAGAAGACTTTCACTACCTTCTGGCCATCCAGCATTTCTTCAATGAACCCGTCTACTGCTCCCAGGTCAATCTGCTGCCGGATAAAGTATTTTCCGGACAATCCGGATAATTTGGAAGTGACAAAAAGCATGACTGCAGCTGTCAAAATTGAGATCACCGTCAGCGCCGGATTCAAAATCAGCATGGTAACCAACGTGGCTGTCATGGTAATCACTGAGTTAATGATCTGGGGAACGCTCTGACTTAGCAGCTGTCTCAAAGTATCTACATCATTCGTATAGACAGACATAATATCTCCGTGGGCATGTGTATCAAAATATTTAATCGGCAGCGCTTCCATTGCTTGTATCTGTTCGCCGGAACATCCGCTGGCCCAATATAAAACCCTGACACTAAGCCGGCTTTCCGGAAATTTTATTGCCTGTTCTCCCAGGCAGACATCCAGTTCTGTTTTTGCGGCTCACAGTCAGATTCTTACAAAGCTTCCCCCGGAGCAACACTATCTGACCGAGAATATTGAAAGTGCCTTTACGCTGGCAAAGGCCCAGATCGGCTATACTCTATACCCGGATATTCCCCTGGCAAGGGAAGCCGGATTATGTTATATTCCTGTAACCGATCTGCCGAAAGTACCTTTTGGAGTATACTTCCAATATCATCACGATCATCCGGCATTAAAGCGCTTCCTTTCTATAATGCCCCGGCTGCTCCAGGAAAGCTGATGCATTATTCCCGGCACACCTGGAAAATGTAGAATTTCAAATAATAGGACTCATCTGCCGCCCACAGAATCGGATGATCAGCGGCCTGCGTCCGAAACTCCACCTGCCTCAACCGCACATGTGCTCCTGCCGCCGCCTGGCGTATGGTTTTTGTAAAAAGTTCAAAATCCATAAAATGAGAACAGGAACAAGTTGCCAGATATCCTCCGTCTTTGACAAGTTTCATTCCCCGGATATTGATCTCTCGATATCCCTTAACTGCATTTTTTATGGAATTTCTTGACTTTGTAAATGCAGGCGGATCCAGGATAACCAAATCGTATTCTTCTTTTTGCTCTACCAGCTTTGGAAGCAACTCAAACACATCTTCCGCAATAAATTTCACTTTTTCTTCCAGATGATTCAATTTTGCATTCTCTTCTGCCTGACGGACTGCCAGTTCTGAAGCGTCCACTCCAAGGACACTTCTGGCGCCGGCTGCACCTGCATTCAGCGCAAAGGAACCGGTATGGGTAAAGCAGTCCAAAACTTTTGCTCCCCTGCACAGTTTCTGGATTGCAAGACGATTATATTTCTGATCCAGAAAAAATCCTGTTTTTTGTCCATCTTTTACATCCACAATATATTTCACGCCATTTTCCACTATGGGCACAAAGGTATCAAATTCAGGACCGAAAAATCCTTTTGTTTTTTTCAAACCCTCTTTTTCTCTTTCTTTCGCATCGCTTCTCTCATAAATGCCCCGGATGCAGATTCCATATTCTTCCAGCACCTCTTTTAAAAGTCCCATGACCATTTCTTTCCTTCGGTCCATCCCAAGAGACAGTGCCTGAAATACCAGAACATCCGAGAATTTGTCCACAACCAGCCCCGGCAGGAAATCCGCCTCCCCGAACACAACACGGCAACTGGATGTATCCACTGTTTTCTTTCGATAATCCCATGCATCTGCAAGCCTCTTTCGAAAAAATTCCTCGTTGATATCCTGATCTTTATCTCTTGTAAGCATACGGACTCTTATTTTGGAATGGCTGTTGATATATCCTTTCCCCATGGGATAACCGTCAAAGTCATGCACCATTACAATATCCCCATCTTCAAAACTTCCCACGGTTGTCTCAATCTCATTGTCAAAAATCCATGCTCCTCCTGCTTTTAAGGAGCGTCCCTCGCCTTTTTTTAATGTCACTAATGCCATACTCATATCCTTTTCCTCCTGTTGTATTTCCATCTTAAATCCCTCGCTGCCATTTGTAAATACAGGATTGTTTTTTCTATATTCCGGAGGTATACTGATATTGCAAAATATTTCATAATTATGATAAAGGAGTTGTTTGAACATGTTGAGTGAAAAAGTTTCACAGTTATTAAACACACAGGTAAATAAAGAGTTTTATTCCGCCTATCTTTACTTGAGTTTTTCAAACTTCTATAAAGAACAGGGGCTGGACGGTTTTGCAAACTGGTACCAGATCCAGGCACAGGAAGAAAGAGACCACGCTATGCTCTTTATCCAGTACATGCAGAATAACGATGTTCCTGTTACCTTTGAATCCATAGACAAACCGGACGCTGTACTTTCCGAGAAAATGGATCCTCTGAAAGCAGGCTATGAGCACGAACAATATGTGACAGGACTGATCCATACCATTTATGAAGCTGCTTATGAAGCAAAAGATTTCCGTACCATGCAGTTCCTTGACTGGTTTGTAAAAGAGCAGGGTGAGGAAGAAACAAATGCCAGCGACCTGATCAAAAAAATGGAGCTTTTCGGAGACGACGCCAAGAGCCTCTATATGCTGGATCAGGAATTGGGCGGAAGAACATACACTGCTCCGTCACTCACTTTGTAAATTTATCCTTTCCATTGTCGCAAAAAAGGTGCACAGACATCTGTGCACCTTCTCTATTTATTCTACCAGGAATCCTCTCTTTTTCAATTCACTTTCGATCATATCTAATGTCTCTTCACTGTCGGCAGTCACCTTATGATAATGATAGTTGGACGTAATATTTTTCAGAGGACTTGATTTCCCGCTGTGTATATCTTCCATAAATTCAGCCACCTTACGTCTGGAGCTGACATGAAGCGGCGCTTCCAGATGTCCGTAGACTCTGTGATTAACCATAACATTTTCTGCGCATCCTCCCAGGTCTACGATCGCGCACAGTTCTTCTTCCAGCTGTTCGTCTGTGTGCTGTACTTTAAAGACCCTGCTTACTTCCGCCGGACCATTTAGAATATACCCTCTGTTTGTAGAAATAATATCATATCCCGAAGCCCGGATCAGTGCAATGTCCTGCACGATAACCTGACGGCTTACCTGATAGTCTTCTGCAAGCTGTTTTCCGGCAACCGGAACTTTGCTGTTTCGTATCTGCCGGATGATATTTTCTCTTCGCTCTGAACCAGTCATCTTTTTGTTACCTCCATCTCTAAAGAATTATATCACATTGTTCCTTTTTATGAAACCATGGAGAAATGAAACCTTCGCTTTCTTGACAAGTTTACATGCCACTTTTATAATATAATTCGTTACAGTTCAATCGTATGCCAAAATGCATACTTTCACATAAGCAGGTGTATCATCTTGAAAGAATACTCTAAAGAAAAAACTATGCAAAAGCCGGAACGGAAAGTGCAGCAGCTTACTTTGTGCGGTCTTTTTACCGCGCTGACTGCTATCGGCGCCTTTATTCAGATCAGTATTCCTGTGGAGCCCTTTCCCATGCATTTTACTCTGCAGTTTTTCTTTTCACTGCTCGCCGGGTTTGTACTTGGCGGCAGACTTGGCGCTTTAAGCGTGGGAATCTATCTTCTCATCGGCTTATGCGGAGTACCTGTATTTGCATCAGGCGGAGGCCCTTCCTATCTCCTGAAGCCAACCTTCGGCTTTCTCTTAGGATTTGTCTTTGCCGCCGGTGTTACCGGATGGCTGTCTGAAAAGTTTCCTCCTCAAAAAATATGGGGATACCTTTTCATTTCAACTGCCGGATTTGCAGTGATGTATCTTTCCGGAAACTTATATTTTTATTTTGTCAGCAACTATGTTATCCATGTTCCGGTTTCCTGGAAACTTGTTCTCATAAACTGCTTTTTCCTTACGGCTGCCGGCGATTATCTTTTATGTATTCTGGCTTCCATCACAGCCAGACGGCTTCTTATCCTGAAAAAAAAGATACTTTCCAACTGACAGATATTCAGATTGGAAAGTATTTTTTTACTGCTGTCTTTTTATTTTGCGGGAGGTGGTTTTTTCAAACTCTTGCTCTCGTACCTTTAATCTATATATCCTTTTATGCAAAGGCGCACTTTGATTATAGTCATCAATTAGTTTCTGAAGTGCTGATTTTATATCTTTTATATGTTTCTTTTTCACATATTCTTCGCTCGGAAATATTTCCGCTTCAATCACTCCATCACATTCTCTCACCAGAACTTCCTGTACGAGACGGCTTTCACCCAATTTATTTTCCAACTCTTCCGGCGATACGTTTTCCCCGTTTTTTGTAATGATCAGATTTTTCTTTCTTCCTGTCAGGAATACAAAACCCTCTTCATCCACATACCCCAGATCCCCTGTCTTCAGCCAGCCATCTGACAGTGTTTCCTTCGTTTCATCCGGCATCTTATAATATCCCTGCATGACGCTGCTTCCTTTTACCCAAAGTTCGCCGTCCACAGTCTTTGCCCTGCAATTCGGAAGAAGCTGTCCTACGCTTTCTTTTTTCATGTTCCAGCTTACATTATTACTGATAACCGGCGCACATTCCGTCATTCCGTATCCTTGCAGAATTGTGATCCCATAGCGTTTAAAAAGATCAATATAATCCGGATTCAGATAAGCGCCTCCGCTGCAGATTGTGTGAAGCTGCTTTCCAAATACTTTTGCCTTCACAATAGCCGGCGGGATCAGGGATGCATCCTCCAGCTTCCTTGCCAGTGTTTCAATCATAAGCGGAACCATTAAAATCATTTCCGGCTGAAACAGCTTGATATTTTTGGCAACTCTCATAAGGGAGTCGTTGATGCATACCACCGCTCCCAGAGACATTCCCTTTAGGATATCCATACTCAGACAATAAGCGTGATGGATGGGAAGGACAGATAAAAGCACCGTTTTCTCCGGAATCTTCATATCCAGGCAGGTAGCGTTTTCTGCCATGTTTCTGTGTGTCAGCATGACGCCTTTGCTCTTTCCCGTCGTTCCGGACGTAAACATGATGGTACAGAGCTGATCCGGATCCGGCATTTCCTGGAAACTGCCCCTGTTTTCTTCCAAAAGACCTGAAAAGGACAGAACCTTATCGCTTTCTCTTCTTCCGACTTGTTCCTTTTGCATGGAAATAATATCCTTCAATTTCGGACAGACTTTCTCCGCCATTTCCTGCACATCTCTGCGGCAGTCGTCCGCCACCAGCACCGTAACATCTGCGCGATTTATTAATTCACAGACTTCGTCTGCCGGAAGCGAGACATCCAGCGGCACCGCTACACTTCCGCTGTTTACAGTTCCAAAGTAGGCAGTCAGCCATTCATAAGATGTCTTTCCGATCACAGCCACATGGTTCCCCTTTTGTCCCAGGCTTTCAAGGGTACGTGAAAATGCTTCACTGTCCTCTTTCAGCTGAGTATATGTCCTGGACACAATTTCATTTTTCCCGGCTTTATACCTCACTGCATCCTCTGAACCATATTTTTCTTCTGTACGTGTCAATATCTCACGAATTGTAGTACAAATCATTTTCCTGATCCCTTCCCTTACTTTTCTGCTGTCAGCTTCTCCAGATAGTCTGCCGCTTCCTGTACAGTGCGGATATCAGCTGCCTCCGTCTGCTCGATCTCCACATCAAATTCTTCCTCAAGTTCGCCCAGCATACTCATAAAATCAAAAGACGTGAATCCAAGATCTTCTATAAAACGGGAGTCCGGATGTATATTTTCCTGTTCCACTTCCACATATTCACAAATAATTTCTGTCAGTTTTTCAAACATTTCCTTTTCCTCTTTTCATAAATTTATGACTAAATCAACTTAATAATTTCTCCAATCTTAAGATTTGGATTTTCCACACCTTTGAACATGATCTTGCAGAGATAATAGTACAGGTATTCCAGGTCTTCTCTTGATACTGCTTTCACCTGATGTTCAAAATTAAAATCCAGTCCGTTATCTTCCGGTCTGTGCATGACCGTCAGATACATCGCCTGCGTTGTGGCTCCGTTGGGATACCATTTTGTCTTATATTTAATATCCCCCAGCTGCTCTAGCCCCTTTTCTTTCAGTGTCATAGGCTGATAGGTCAGCGACATCGGCTCATAAGTAAGGCCCGGTTCATGAGGATATACCATTGCCCGATGCGCAAAATATTCAACCGGATCATAATTTGCATGGCGGAAATATTCATTTTGTTTATCCCGGATCTCATAAATCCCCTCCAGAAAGCTCTTCTCCCCAGATATGATGGTCCGGAACGGAAAAGAATGGATCCTCGTACCTCCCGACTTTTTTTCTTTCAGCGTTGCTCTTCTTGCAATTGCCATATTGATGGACACATCGTCATTTCCATTCATTTTCTGAAAATAAGTCCGAAGTCCCATCATGAGCAGACAAGCCAAAGAGACATGGTTCTCTTCGCAGAATGCCATAAGTCTCCTGGTCGGTTCTTCCTCCAGATGGAAAATATCAATGGCGGAATCTACGGAATCTGACGTATTAAAAGCTGCCCTTAATGTGGGATCATTATAGTTTTTTCTGGCCTCTTCAAGTTTTTCCGGTCCTCTAAGCCCGTTGTATATAGGCTCTGACTCTTCAATCATCTTCTCAAAGAATTCCCTGTCTTTTTGCTGCGCTCTGCTTCCCGCCTCATAGGCAAGATCTCTTTGAATCTGCTCCACATAGGAAGCCATGTCCTTAGGATACGGAACCCCCTCATATTTAGCGTTGCAGTACAGCTCAATAATATCTTTCAGAAAAGCGATCAAAGACTGGGCGTCCAATGTCCTATGATCTCCGAGAAGATATATACCGTTATAGCCATCCGGCATGCGGATCATAACAATCCGGTTCATGGGAGAATCTTGAAGTCTGAAGGGTACCTTGGTCCAGGACTTCATCTCTTCTTCTGCTTCTTCCATGGTTCGTCCGGAAAAATCTACAAATTCTATTTCCCTTTCTTCTTGATCCACAATGTACTGATAAATGCTCCCGTCTTTATCTTTTGCAAAACGTACCCGCATTCCTTCACTCCGCTCATAAGCCTTATAAATAGCCTGTCGCAGCACATCCCAGTCAATATCTGTTTCAATAGTCAGACTGGTTCCGATATTCAGAACTTCCTTTTTCGGGCATTTTTCCTGATAAAAGAAATGAAATTTCTGTGCGGCAGTCAGCGGATATACCGGATATCCTTTTCGTTTTCTCATCATTTTATAATTCCTCCTATAAATGCATTGAGGGCTTCTTCATACATTTCTCTCTCTTTATAATAGCTTTCTGCATGTCCGGCTCCCGGCACGATCAACTTTGATTTTAGAGCCCCGTAATTCTCATAAATCTCTTCACACATAGAGCAGGGGACAAATCTGTCCTTCTCTCCATGGATCAAAAGAGCCGGAACTTTGGCCTTTCTTACTTCCCGGGCTGCATTGCATTCGTCCAGGCCGTATCCTGCCCGGCGTTTGTTTACCCGGTCTGCAATGGGGATCATGGGAAAAGCAGGAAGATGGTACATCGTTTTCAGCACATGAGTAAATACATATTTCGGTGAAGTAAAGGCGCAGTCGGATACGATTCCCTTTACCTGTTCAGGAAGCTCAAGCCCTGCCGTCATCAAGACAGTCGCTCCTCCCATGGATGTACCATGAAGAAGGATCTGTACCTCTTCCCCTGCCTCGTCTATCATCCACCGGATCCATTCCAGCGCATCCCACCGATCCGCACATCCAAATCCTATGTATTCCCCTTCACTCTGCCCATGGGCGCGTTCATCTGCCAGAAGCATGCGAAATCCTTTTTCCAGATAGTATTTTGAAAGTCCGATATAGTCGCTCATTCCCTGGCTCGTATATCCGTGGAAACAGATTACTGCCTTATTTCCTTCTTCTCCTTTAAAGTAAGTCCCATGGAGCTTTAAACCGTCTTTAGATTTTATATATACATCTTTGTGCGGCTGAGACAGCATCCACTTTTTTCTCGCTTTCATAAAAGGTTCATACTGATGCCAGTCCGTGCCTGACATCTTGATCGTACGCTCGGTCTTTGCCTCTGACCTCTTCATAGTGCGTCGGTAGAAATAGGCGGTTCCTCCTATTCCGGCAGATGTCAGGCTAAGAAGCGCTGCTGCCGCTGTTTTGATCACTCGTTTCATTTCTTCACCGATCCTTTTCCTGTTTTACCTTTTTCTATTTCTTTTTCCTGCTGTCAATAAACTGTTTCAGTTTTAAAGCTTTCTCTATATTTCCTTCTACTTTCAGTTTTCCAAGGGTTACCGCCAGGATCGGATCCTGCTTCCCGGCTGCTATCTTCATCAAAGTCTCTGCTGTACAGATAAACATGGCATCCCTGTCAAAATATTCATAAGGCTCTACATACAATTTCCCTTCTTTTACTTCCACATAAAAAATTCCTTCTGCCTCCCCTGTAATATTAAACTGATAGGCCAGGTGCTCGGTTATATCGCTTACATCCGCCTCCATGAACATTCCTTTTACCTCTGCAAACATATCTGCATAAGTCATTCTACATTTTCCTCCTTTTTTTCGACCGTCGGTCGTATATTTTATGCTGTTAAAATACCATCTTTTCGACTATCGGTCAATAGTGATTACGCTAAAATACCGTGGAGATTTTCCGTCATTTTTGTAAGGATTTTCATTGGCTTTTCTCATATATCTGTGCTATACTAAGCTGTAAATCAAAATGACAGCAGCAGAAAGGAAAAGGCGAGGCAGATGGCCAATCAGGCAAAATACGAAAAAATTTTGGATGCACTTCAGACTCTTCTGGAAGACCGCAGCATACAGACAATATCCGTCAGCGAAATTGCGCAGACTGCCGGTATCGGGAAAGGCAGTATCTACTATTACTTTCCGTCCAAAAATGCGATCCTGGATGCACTGATCCAAAGAAATTACGAAAAGCCCATACAAACTGCCCGCAGTCTTACAAGCCAGCCGGATATTTCCCCCTTTACACGCATGGCAATGATCTTCCAGGCATGCCGCAATTCTTCTTCTGAATTTTTGAAATCCGAAGGAACGACTGCATCCGGCGCTCAGGAAAAGGCCTTTCTGCATCAAAAATATTTAAATCATCTGATTTCCGAACTAAAGCCGGAGCTGGCAGCGATCATACGTCAGGGAATTGAGAGAGGAGAAATCCATTTCGACCATTCGGAAGCCCTGGCCGAAATTGTCTTGATTGTTTTGACCGTAAAATTGGATAACACACTGATTCCATCTACACGTGAGGAAATAGAAGATACCATTGCCGGCCTTGTCTCTCTTCTTGAAAAAGGGACAGAAAATCCGACCGGATCCTTAAATTTTTTAATGACAATATAAAAAGCCGAGACAGTGTTTATAAACTGTCTCAGCTTTATTTTTTTGAAAAAAGATGTTTGATAAATACATACATAACAATTCCAAAAGCGATAAGATATCCCAGCGCTCCCAGTGCCGGGATTCCCCATATCTTCGGCTTCATATCTGTTGTACAGATAATACTGGAACTGATAAGAAGCGCCATTACCCACAGTCCCATTACAATATTCTGCACCATTCTTCTTAGAAGCCGTGAAAGTTCTGTGGAAGCATGGAGATCCAGATTAACGCGCGTCTGACCCTTCAGATATCCCTGTACGGCATCGGCTACAAGGGTCGGAATATCAAGCGCTCTGTGAAAAGCCCGGTAAAAACTTTTTCCGCTGCTTTTCAGCTCCTTCTTCCAATCAAAATTTTTCAGCAGACTTTCCTTGATCCTTCCGGCAGCAATCTCAACCATATTGATCTCCGGTGAAATTTCTGCCAGCACCCCTTCCATATGTGTCAGACCTCTTGCAAGCATCGTAAGACCATGAGGCATAATAATTCCATTTTCCTTCATGACATCCATGAGATCCATAGTGATGGCAGCGACATCAATATTCCCCATATCCACTCTTCCATATTTGGATAAAAGGTTGTTGATATCCTCATACAGACGGCTGGGATCCGGCGGTTCCTTGAACTCGCCCAGAATCATAACTGCATCCTGAATCATTCCAATGTCATTTGCAGCCACACCGCGCACAGCCTTTGCAATCTGCTCCCTGTCTCTCTCTGTAAGCCGTCCCATCATCCCCATGTCAATCCATATGATCTTGCCGTCACGGATTCTTAAGTTACCGGGATGGGGATCCGCATGAAAAAAGCCGTCCTCAATGATCTGCTTCATATAATTATCTGCAAGTTTACTTCCAATCTCTTTCAGATCATAGCCGTTCTCCAGAAGCGCTGTCTTATCATCAACCTCAAATCCATCAATATATTCCATAACAAGGACATGAAGGGTCGTATATTCCTGGTAAAGAACGGGAGTCCCCACAAAGGAAATTCCTTCATTTTTCTTGGCAAACTCTTCCATGTTGGCCGCTTCTGTAAGAAAGTTCATTTCCTCACGGGTCACATCCCAAAGCTCATTTAAAACCATGTCAATATCCACCATGCCCTTGATAGTGGCAGACGGAATCAGCTTTGCCGCTTTTCTAAGCAACGCAATGTCCCGGGCCATCATCTCATAAATTCCCCTTCGCTGCACTTTAATCACAACGGGAGATCCGTCCTTTAATACAGCCCGGTGCACCTGTGCGATAGAGGCAGAACCGAGAGGCTTTTCACTGATTTCCTTAAAAATAGTCCCCCAGGCACAGCCATAAGAATCTTCTATCACATCAGAAACTTCTGAAAAAGGCATCGGTTTTACATCTGATCTTAATTTCATCAGCTCATCGCAGTATTTTTTTGGAAGAATATCAGAATGCATGGACATGATCTGTCCGATCTTGATATAAGTCGGTCCCAGATCTTCCAGGATCAGCCTTAATTTTTCCGGAGTCAGCCCTCTGGTGATCTCATACTTTCGAAGGATATCCACCATTTCCCGAAGCCGGCTTTTATATTCTCCGGATTCTTTTTTACTCATCGGATTCCTCAGCCTCTTTTGCAAGAATACGGTCCTTCAAAGCCTGTATCTGCTCCGGCGTCATTTTATCCAACAGCTCGTCCAACTCCTCCGGAGAGGAAGCCTTGACAGAGACATTGACCTTATCTTTCATCGTTTTTTTGATATTATGCTTCAATTCTTCATTAAGGGCTTTTCCCTGCTCTACAGTCAATTCCCCTTTTTTTACCATTTCATCCAGCACTTCTTTTGACTTTTCTGTCGTTACTGCCACTGCTCCAATCCCTGCCAGCAGTATCTTTTTCATGCCATCTCCAAAATTTTCCATTGTCCAGTCTCCTTTCTACCCAATCTGATATATTCCGGTTTCCTATATGAAAATCTGATCCGCAAACCGCAAAAATTCCGGAACAAAGATCATAACTCCCGCCACTGCAGCCATAATAGAGGCGATCAGGACTGCCCCGGCGGCAGCATCCTTTGCCAGCTTTGCCAGCGGTCTTCTCTCCTCCGTCACAAGATCTACCACTGCTTCCACTGCTGTATTCACCATTTCCAGCGCCATGATGAGCCCAAACAAACTAAAACACAGGCACCATTTTATCACGGAAATCTGAAAAAAAATACCGGCTGCAATAACCAGGATCATCATGCAGCAGTGAATCTTCATATTTCTCTCTTTTTTTATGACTGCAAATATTCCCTCAAATGCATAACCAAAACTTTTGTAAATGGGATCCTTTTTGGGCTTTTCCATATAGTTTTTCCTCCCGGAAACAAATTGTATAATCATTATAGCAGATTTTAAGAGAAAAATCTTCGTTTGCCTTCAAATATCTCCACAATTGTCTTTTCTGTTCCTGTCATGCCAGGCGAAGCGATCAGCCCCATATTTCGCATTGTCTCCTCCGGTGTTTTTCCGTTAATTCCGTGTACATCGTCAATATAGATTCCATGCATTGCAAAATCTACGGATTTATATGCCGCATCTACTGCTGCGATTCCCTTCATCGTACACCCCTGATTTCCCCCGTCACAGATCATTCCTGTAATACTGCTGGCCATATTGTTTAGGGTATGGGCCATCATTTCCACTGTACCTCCCCTTAAATATACGAGAGCGCATGCCATGCCTGATCCTGCTGCAATGGCACAGCCGCAGAATGCGGACAATTTTCCCGAGTATTCCTTAATATACATACAGACAAGATAGCTAAGAGCCGTTGCCCTCAAGAGCTGTTCTTTCGTATATCCGTTTACCTTATATGCTCCATATAAAGGCATTGTCGCAATAATTCCGTGGGCGCCTGACCCGGTAATACTCATAGCGGGCTTATCCAGACCTATTACTCTTGCCTCAATCGCCGCATTGCACAAAAGCGAAGCCGTCGCCTGCTCATCTTTGGAAATTTCTTTTCCATCGTTCATGTTAAGAAGCCGACGGGCAAATGTAGTTCTTGGACTTTCCAGCCCTTCATGGAACAGCGCCAGATTTGTCTGATATGCTTCTTCTATAAAGGAAATCTCCTCAATCGGCACGGAATCAGCATATTCATAAAGCTCCTTTAATGTATAGCGATGAATCGGGTGTACTGTCTCCTCTTCTTCCTGTACCGGGTAACTGTCCTTCGGCTCCGTTCCAAAGACTTCCTTTCCATTTACAGTAATTTCTGTAATGTTGGTGTGAGAGTCCCGAATCGTCACACATGCTGCATCTTCTGCTGTTTCCACCTCCGCTTTAATAAAAATCCGGCTCGTAATCCCCTCCAGTCTGGCTGTTATCTTTCCTTCTTCCAGCATTTTTCTTGCTTCCTGTACATCTGCATCCTTTACATCCGCCAGAGATTCCAGTCCCTTATCCGGGTCGGCAGCCACTGCTCCAAGAGCGGCCGCAAAGGCACTCCCCACTTCAGTTGTTCCGGGGATCCCGCATGTGAAGGCGTTCTTGTACATTCCGCTGTTCATGGATACTGTAACCTTCTCTACTGTCCCCTTTGTATAGCTTTTTGCTTTCGCCACCGCAAAAGCAAGCGCTCCCGGCTCTGTTACCCCAAGCGCCGGCTTCATATCATCCTTTATCATCTGTGAAAGTTCATGCATAATGAATCTCCTCCTTTTCTCTCATCATACAATAGAATGCTCCCCGGAATCAAGGACACAAATAAGGGACGGAAGTTTTTAAAAACCTCCGTCCCCTATTTTCGTCTTTCTGATAATCTCCCGGATCGGCAGCACGCTTCCCGGTGATACCGACAATTCGTCCACGCCCATTTTCAGGAATGTTTCTGTCAAAGTTGTATCCGCGCCGAGTTCCCCGCAGATGCCTACCCAGCAGTTTTCTTTATGACCGTTTTCCACTGTCATACGAATCATTTCCAAGACTGCCGGATGATGAGAATCATAAATGTTATCCAGCTTTGCATTCTGACGGTCAATCGCCAGAGTATACTGGGTCAGATCATTTGTTCCAAGACTGAAGAAATCCACTTCCCTGGCAAGCTGTGCGCTGATCATAACCGCCGCCGGCGTTTCAATCATAACGCCCTGTTCCACATCCCCGTATGGAATGCCCTTTTCATCCAGCTCTGCCTTGATCTCTTCCACATATTTCTTTGCCTGGAGCACTTCATTTACAGAGATGATCATGGGATACATGATGCCAATGTTTCCATATGCGCTGGCACGAAGCAGCGCGCGGAGCTGTGTCTTAAAAATCTCCGGGCGGTCAAGACAGATGCGGATCGCCCGATATCCCATTGCCGGATTTTCTTCATGATCCAGATTAAAATAATCTGCCTGTTTATCGGCCCCGATATCCAGCGTACGGATGATCACCTTCTTGCCTGCCATGGTCTCTGCCACCGTGCGGTATGCCTGGAACTGTTCTTCTTCTGTCGGGAAAGTATCTTTTTCCAGATACAAAAATTCACTCCGAAAAAGCCCTATGCCGTCCGCATCGTTGGCAAGCACTCTTGCCACATCGCCCACACTGCCGATATTGGCGTAAAGCCGGATTTTCTTTCCATCCAGGGTGACGTCTTCTTTACCCTTCAGCTGAAGAAGCAGTTCTCTTTGCCGTTCTTCCTCTCTTTTCTTCTCCTGATAAGAAGCAAGGAGTTCCTCGTCAGGCTCTACGATCAATTCACCCTTTACCCCGTCAATCACTGCCATCTTCCCATTCATTTCTTCACTGACCGGAATACCGATCAAGGCGGGAATATTCATTGTACGTGCCAGAATAGCCGTATGGGAATTAGAAGAACCAAGCTCTGTCACAAATCCAAGCAGTTTGGATTTGTCCATCTGAACAGTCTCGCTGGGCGCCAAATCCTTTGCCGCCAGGATCACCGGCACATCTCCAAGATCTCCATCTGCATTTTTTCCCTGAAGGATTCTTACGACACGCTCTGCAATATCCTTGATATCGGCAGATCTTGCCTGGAAATATTCATCATCCATCTGTGAAAACATCAGCGAAAAATTATCTCCCGTGGAAGCGACCGCATATTCTGCGTTGACCTTCTGAGCTTCGATCATATTTTTAATGGAATCATTAAAATCGTCATCCTCCAGCATCATTCCATGTACTTCGAAAATAGCGGCGCCTGTCTCTCCCACTTCTTTCAGTGCTTTTTCATAAAGGGCATTCAACTGATCGGATGCCTGGCCTTTCGCCTCTTCATAGCGTTTCCATTCTGCTTCCGTATCAATAATGCTCCTCCTTTGCACCATCTGTTCTTCTTTGGAGTAATAGAGGATTTTACCTATAGTAATTCCTTTAAGAATCGATTTCCCCTGATAAATTTTCATGGCGCACCTCTTTTATAAATTTGCTTTCATAAACTCTTCCATTGCAGCGATGGCGGCGTCTTCATCCGCTCCCTCTGCAGTAATGGTAATCTCTGCTCCCTGTTTTAAGCCCATTCCCATAATAGCCAGAAGCTTTCCTGCTTCCGCTTTCTTTCCGTTTCCTTCCAGCGTAATGACAGACTGGAATTTCTTAGCTTCTTTTACAAGAAGTCCTGCCGGTCTTGCGTGAATACCAAGTTCATCCTGAATAGTGTACTGAAATGTTTTCATAGTTATCTTCTCCTCTCTTACTTATATAAAATCATTGTCTCATATGGTTTCAAAATTACTTCTGTTCCATTTATATCCTGCTTCTCATAGTTGCCAAGCAGACATTCATACAGCTCCAAATCCTCTCCTGCATCCCAGCGGACGTGATTTCCGTAAAAATTGTTGATTACCAGAAGCTCTTTTCCTTTATAATATCGCTTATAAGCAAAAATAGAAAGGTGTTTTTCTGCTTTTGGCTCAAACTCTCCGTATGCAATAATATCATACTCTTTACGAAGCCGAATCAGCTTTTTATAAAATATAAACACAGAATCCGGATCCTGAAGCTCCGTTTCAGCGTTGATAAAACAGGTGTTTTCATTAACCTGAATCCATGGATTCCCTTCTGTAAATCCTCCGTTTATTCCATCACTCCACTGCATAGGCGTCCTGCTGTTGTCCCTGGAATGGATCTGAAGGATCTGATAGGCATTCTCTTTCGACAACCTCAGGCTGCCTTTACCATCGGCGGGATTGAATCTTTTAAAGAATCATCACAGCGCAATCATAAAAAAGGCAGGACAAGAGTTTTACAGTTTATGGAACTGATCGCCGATGAGAAAATTTCTCTCCGTACCGGATTTGAGAAAGGAAGCGAGCTTTACTATCTGCAAAGGCTCCATTATCTGGATGAAAAGCCGCTGATCCTGAATCACAACTATTTTCTTAAAAGTGCAGCTGAAGGACTGACTCCCGAGATTGCCGAGGATTCCATCTATGAATATTTGGAAAACGTTCTGCACATGACCATCGTAAACAGTCAGAGGATCATGACCGTCGAGAAGATCACACAGATCGACGAGAAATATCTGGAGCTGGATGCCAATGACTACAACTGCATGGCAGTCATCACCAGCCGCACCTACAACGGCGACGGCGTGATGTTTGAATTTACACAGTCCCGCCACCGTCCGGATTACTTCAGTTTTCAGGATAATGCTATACGTAAGTCTCCTCTTGTCAGATCAGATTTTTAAAAAACGGTCTCTATGATACTGGCGCCTTTACAACAGATTTCCATAGAATAATGCCGGGGATAATATCTTGTAGAAAATACCAGTTCTCCGTCGTTGATGAAAACTTCTACCGAAGAAACATCCGCCAGTATTTCTACCTGACGGAGGACCGCTACTTCTGACCGCCGTACGCCGCGTCCTCCCGATGTTCCTTCTTTATCCCGGTTTTCAAATTCCATCCTGAAATATCCTTCTTTATATTCCAATAGAAGTTCCTCTCCTAAAACCGCCCGGAAACGATTGGCTTTTATCCCGGAAACACGAATGTCATACACTTTCGCACCTTCTGCCGAAAGGTAGTCCCTCTCTTCTCTTTCCGCTTTTTTCCACTGTTCCAGTTCCCGAACCGGCCTTTGACAGATTTTACCGTCTTTTTTGTACAATTCTCTTGGGAAAGTAAAACAATGCTGCCATCCCTCCCGAATCGTGGAGATATTTCCATATTCTTCACAGTCCGGCATTCCCATCCACGCCAGCAAAATAATACGTCCGTCTTCTGCCTGAAAGCTTTGAGGCGCATAAAAATCAAATCCGTAATCCCACAACTGATACTCTGACAGATAACTGTCTGTCATAATGTCCCCTTCTACGAAAAAATAGCCGGACTGATAAACATTTCTCTCTTCCCAGATACCGCCTGTCAGCCCCTGTACAGATGCGGATAAAATATTCTGTCCATCTACAGTAAAGTAATCGGGACATTCCCACATATACCCAAAGGGGCTTGATGTAGAAATCCGTTTCTTAGGTTTCCAGTTTATCCTGTCGTCGGATTCAAAAATCTGTACCTGTCCCGCATTATCTTTCGTTCTGACTCCCTGAACCATATAATAGCGGCCTTTTTCTTTCCACACTTTCGGATCCCGTACATGGCAGCTTAAATCCGAAGGATAGTCCCCGTTTCTCATCAAAAGCTTTTTCGGACCGAAGTTCAGGCCATCTCTGCTCTCTGCAAGAATAGTGTTGCCTTCCCTTCCCTCTAAAATGTAATCATATTCTTTATCTTCCAGCTTTACATTTCCGGTATAATAAAGATACATCTTCCCTTCGTCAATGAGCGCACAGCCTGAGTACACGCCATGGCAGTCAAAGGGCTGATCAGGATAAAGAGCTGTATCTTTATACTCCCACCGGATCATATCTTTGCTTACTGCATGCCCCCACATTTTCACTCCGCCGTTGACATCAAAAGGCGAATATTGAAAAAACGCATGGTAAATCCCCTGAAACTGACACAGCCCATTGGGATCATTCAACCATCCTACCGGAGGCATCAAGTGCAGTTTCTGCCGGAAACGGCTCCCCGGATCCGCCGTTTGTTCCACCATATCTGTCATATGTTTTAAATCTCTGGTCAACGCATTCATATTGATCTTCTCCTGCCGCCTATTCTTTTTTTATTGTCATTACAACACTCTCATGCCCTACCTGCGCCGGATCCGCCTTTGTTACAGCGGCAAAATCATCGGCATTTGTCAGGATCATCATTGTGACCGTTTCATAGCCCGCTTTGCGGATCTCATCTAAATCCGCCTCGATCAGTACATCTCCTGCCTGTACCTGATCTCCATCTGATACTTTCTTTACAAAACCTTTTCCTTCCATTTTCACCGTATCAATCCCAATATGGATCAAAAGCTCTCCTCCGGCTTTTGTAGTAAGGCAGACAGCGTGTCCGGTATCATAAATGCTGGAAATCTCCCCGTCGCAGGGCGCTGTAATTTTACCGTCCTCCGGAATGATCGCTGCTGTTGCTCCCAGAATTTCCGCTGCAAATGTCTCATCGGATACCTGGGAAAGAGGAATCATCTCACCTTGTACAGGACTGAAAAGGGACTCTTCCGTTTCCCTTTTCTCTATAGCTGCGCTGCTTGGCTCCACTGATTTCTCTATCGATTTCTCCGTCAGTTGTCCCGCCGGCTTTGTATCTTTATAAATTATAAAAGAAATCACGAATGCAACACCCACTGCAATTGCCATTTCAATGATATATTGAATCGGCTGCTCCAGACAGAGCAAGACTCCGAAAATACCTGTCACGCCGGTTCCCTTTGCTCCCAGATGTACAATGGACGCATACAGAGCACCGCATCCGCCGCCAATACATCCTGCAATAAATGGTTTAAAAAACCTTAAATTCACACCGAAGATTGCCGGTTCCGTAATTCCCATAAATGCACTTAAAGAAGAAGGAAGCGCAAGGGATTTTATTTTTTTATCTCTGGACTTCAGCCCAACTGCCAGCGCTGCCGCACCCTGTGCTACATTTGCTGCGCTTGCAAGAGGCAGCCAGTAGGTCACGCCATACTGGGCAAGCTGTCCAAGATCAATCGCTGTATACATCTGATGAATGCCTGTCACCACTGTAGGCGCATACAGCGCTCCCATCACAAGGCTTCCAAGACCCAGCGGAAGAGTAAGCAGCCACTGGATCGCATCCAGAACCGCATTTTCCGCCCACACAAATACAGGGCCGATGGCTGCCAAAGTAAGATATCCTGTCACAAACACACTGACAAGAGGGGTTACAAAAAGATCCAGAACTTCCGGCACAACCTTATGCAGCTTCTTCTCCAGCACAGACATAAGCCACACTGCAATTACTACCGGGATGACATGTCCCTGATAACCTACCATATCAATATCATACAGTCCGAAGAAAACAGACTGTGTCACCTGAACTCCCTGCTCTGCTACTGTATAGGCATTCTGAAGGCTCGGATGGATCATGATCATACCGATAACTGCCCCCAGATAAGGATTTGCCCCGAAAGCCTTTGCCGCTGAAAATCCAATCAGTATCTGCAGGAAAGAATACGCAATGTTGCTGAAAAGATTGGCAAAAACATAAATAGAACTGGACGTACCAATATGCAAAAAGCCATTATTGTTCATAAAATCCAGAGAATTCATGATTCCCATAAGAAAACCGCTGGCAACAATGGCCGGAATAATGGGAACAAAAATATCCCCCAGAAGCTTGATCGCCCTCATAAAGACATTCTGTTTCTGTGCCGCCGCTTCCTTGGCTTCTGCCTTTGTACTGGCAGTGATACCGCCCAGGCTTACAAATTCATCAAATACTTTATTGACAGTCCCTGTTCCGAGGATGATCTGGAGCTGGCCCGAGGCCTCAAAGACTCCTTTTACTCCATCTACGTTTTCCAATGCTTCTCTGTCTGCCTTCGAATTGTCTGAAATAACCAGCCTAAGTCTCGTCGCACAGTGTGCCGCCGAGACAATGTTCTGACTTCCGCCTACAAGATCCAGTATTTCCCGTGCGGTCTTTTGATAATCCATTGCCATAACCCTCTTTTCACTCCTTTATATGTAATCGTTTTCATATTTTTCGAATTTATCATAAATAAAAAAATGCCATTTGTAAAGATGGCATTTTTACTGATTTTTCTATTCTCTTTTTGTGAAAATTTACAACTTTCCATTCACATCCGGTATATCAAAATTATTCTCTCTTTTTTTCACTCTGCAGATTTTTTATCTCATATCCCAACTTCATCTGCACGGAAATATCCTGGCCGTTTTCTATAATGTCAATGAGAAGCTCCGCACCTTTAACCCCGCTTGTCTTATATCCGAAATGGACAGTGGGGATTCCCCCTGTTACTGCTTTCAGAAACTGGTTGTCACCGAATCCTGTAATCTGTATACTCCCTTTTCTTTCCGGAAAATCTTTCTGAATCGCTTCCAACGCTCCGGCCGCTATAGTATCCGTAGCACACGATATGATATCGATATCACTATTATCCCGAAGTAGTTCGAAGGCCTTTTCATAGCCGGACTCCATGGTAAACTTTGCTTCCTTCCGAAGTCCGTCCTTCATTTTCATTCCACATTTGGCAAGACCGGATAGGAAACCGTCCTCTCTTCCTGTTCCGACCGCTTTGTCCTCCCTTGTTACGCCAATATATGCAATCTTCTGCTTGCCGGATTTTCCTACATATATTCCCATTTCTTTCGCTGCGCCGTAATCGTCGTGATAGACACAGTTCTCGCCTTCCAAGTGCTGCCCGATAACGACAATAGGTATTTTTGTCTCACGGATATGCTTTCTGTGCTTTCTTGTCAGGATAGTCGCGATCAGGATCACTCCGTCTACCGGATAATTTTCAAACAGCTCCATATATTCCAGCTCTTTCTCCGGATTATTGTCTGTTGTGGCAAGAAGCATCTGGTATCCCTTTTCCTGCAGTATCTTTCCAATGCCGTCTGTCACTCTGCTGATGGTTTCAGAACTGATTTTCGGAACCACCACTCCCACAAGCCTCGTCTGTCTGGTACGAAGGTTCCTTGCCTGGATAGAAGGCCTATATCCGGTCTTTTCAATAATCTCACGGATCTTTTCCTTCTTTTCCTCGCTGACATATCCTCCATTGAGATATCTTGACACTGCTGCGCTTGATACCCCGGCAAGACGGGCAATTTCCTTAATGGTCATAGCCGGTTTCCTCCAAAAACTCTTTCAGATTCACAAGCACTTTTTCATTCAGCCTTGCAACAGCCTGACTTGTCATGCCCGAAGATTTTTTCAGACAGGAAACATGATCATACTGCAGCAATTCCTCCTCCCCAAGTCCCATCAGTGTATCGCAAAAATACCAGGTATTTTCTTTTTGCAGCCACTTCTTCATGGCTTCTGCATCAAAACAGGGGCTTAAGGCAGTATTGAAAAGAATGGTATTGTCTCCCATAATATCCATTTCTCTTTCATGGAGAAGGACCACATTTTTGCTAAGGCAGCTGCAGATCACATTGCAGGAAGCAAGAAGCTCATCCAGTTCCAGATAATGGTATCCGCGCCTCTCTTCCAGCTCTCTTTTCCTTGTCCTGCTGTAATAGCTGACGTCAGCGCCAAAAGCTGACAGAGCGGCAGCAACAGCCTGGGCGCTTGCCCCCATTCCCAGGATACCTGCGCGGATCCCGGAAACTTCCGATTCTACGCCAAGAAAAGGCGGATGTCCTCCTGTTCCCTGAAGCATATGGATCACTTCTCCGATCACATATTCCGCTACTCCCTGATCCCCGTAATCACGGACTCCTTTCACACAGATTCCCTGCTCCCTCGCATAGCGGATATCTACATTAGAACTGGCCTTGGAATAAAGGCTGCAGCACATACCGATATATTTCAGATTTTTGCACTCTTTCAGCACTGCTTCTCCGATAGGGTACCGGTAGCTCACAAAGATTGCATCCGAATCACCGATCCGTTTTATGATCTCCTCCTCATTTTCAGGAAATGTGTCATAAAAGACAGCCTCCTCAAAATATTTCTCTACTTCTCTTTTCGTTTCATCCAGGAGAGATACCGGCTCAATTGCTGTTATTTTCTTTAATTTCATATGTGACTTCCTCCGAATTTCGCATCTGTTTCCATCATAACACCGAATGAAGATGGAGGCAATATGCCTTCAAGATGTCTGCCGCAGAAAAATAAGCGTACCATTATTTCTAATGATACGCTTATAATCATTTTAGATAGAAACTCTAACTGTTTTCACCTATTTTATTTCTGTGCGATTGCTGCCTGTGCTGCTGCCAGACGTGCGATCGGTACACGGAACGGTGAGCAGGATACATAGTCAAGTCCAAGGCTATGGCAGAACTCTACAGAGCTTGGATCTCCACCGTGCTCTCCACAGATACCTACGTGCAGTTTTTCGTTAACTGGCTTTCCTAAGTCGATTGCCATCTTCATCAGCTTGCCAACGCCATCCTGATCCAGTTTTGCAAATGGATCGTTCTCGAAGATCTTAGCATCATAGTAAGCATCCAGGAATTTTCCAGCGTCATCACGTGAGAAGCCGTATGTCATCTGTGTCAGGTCGTTTGTACCGAAGCAGAAGAAGTCAGCTTCTTTTGCGATCTCATCAGCTGTCAGAGCAGCTCTTGGGATCTCGATCATTGTACCAACTTCGTACTTCAGATCGCTTCCTGCTGCTGTGATTTCAGCGTCTGCTGTCTCAACAACGAATTTCTTCACATATTTCAGCTCTTTGATATCTCCAACAAGCGGGATCATGATTTCCGGCTGTACTTTCCATTCCGGATGAGCTTTCTGCACATTGATAGCTGCACGGATAACAGCTTTTGTCTGCATCTTTGCGATTTCCGGATATGTCACTGCCAGACGGCATCCACGATGTCCCATCATTGGGTTGAACTCATGCAGGCTGTCGATAACAGCTTTGATCTGCTCAACTGTCTTGCCCTGTGCATCAGCCAGTTTTTTGATGTCTTCTTCCTCTGTCGGAACGAACTCATGAAGCGGTGGGTCAAGGAAACGGATCGTTACCGGGTTTCCTTCCAGAGCCTCATACAGTTTCTCGAAGTCTCCCTGCTGTTCCGGAAGGATCTTCTCCAGTGCAGCTTCTCTTTCTTCTACTGTCTCAGCGCAGATCATTTCACGGAATGCATCGATTCTGTTACCTTCGAAGAACATATGCTCTGTACGGCAAAGTCCGATACCTTCTGCTCCAAGTTCGCGTGCTTTCTTAGCGTCTGCAGGTGTATCTGCATTTGTACGAACTTTCATTGTTCTGTATTTGTCAGCCCATCCCATGATTCTTCCGAACTCTCCAGCGATTGTAGCATCAACTGTAGGGATGATTCCGTCATAGATATTTCCTGTGGATCCGTCCAGAGAAATTGCATCTCCTTCGTGGTATTCTTTTCCGTTTAATGTGAATTTCTTGTTTGCTTCGTCCATCACGATGTCTCCACATCCAGATACACAGCATGTACCCATTCCACGTGCAACAACGGCAGCGTGAGATGTCATACCACCACGAACTGTCAGGATACCCTGTGCAGATTTCATACCTGTGATATCTTCCGGTGATGTCTCAAGACGTACAAGTACAACTTTCTCTCCTCTTGCAGCCCATTCTACAGCGTCATCTGCTGTAAATACGATCTTACCGCATGCAGCTCCCGGAGATGCTCCAAGTGCTTTTGCCATCGGTGTAGCTGCCTTAAGAGCAGCAGCGTCGAACTGCGGATGAAGCAGAGAGTCAAGGTTTCTCGGATCGATCATAGCAACTGCTTCTTCTTCTGATCTCATTCCCTCATCAACAAGGTCACAAGCGATCTTCAGAGCAGCTTTTGCTGTTCTCTTTCCGTTACGTGTCTGAAGCATATACAGTTTACCATGCTCTACAGTAAACTCCATATCCTGCATATCTCTGTAGTGTGTTTCCAGAGTCTTGCACACTTCTTTGAACTGTGCGAAAGCTTCCGGGAATTTCTCTTCCATTTCGGAAATGTGCATAGGAGTACGAACACCAGCAACAACGTCCTCTCCCTGTGCATTTGTAAGGAACTCACCGAAGAGTCCGTTCTCTCCTGTAGCAGGGTCACGTGTAAATGCAACACCTGTACCACAGT
>NZ_JAYAZJ010000124.1:0-6428 GCF_037273965.1 Claveliimonas sp.
TTTTACCTCTCTTTTTAATTTAGATTCATAAGGTCCTGCACCGCATATCACATATTTCAGCTTAGGAAAGTCCTTTTCTTTCCTCCATTGTTCCAGAAGTTTGAGTATCACCCTGTGATTTTTATTTTTATCAAGAAGGGCTGCTGTCATAAGGCACAACTCCCCTGACCCGACTCCAAGAACTTCCCTCGCTGCTTCTCTTTGCTCCTGTTTCGGACAGTACTTTTTCAGATCCACCCCTACTCCCGGTATAGCGGCAAGCTGTCCATTCTTTTTCAGATGAAATGTCTCTGCAATGTTTTTATCTTCCTGGTTAATTGTGATCAGCGTATCCGTACATTTCGCCAAAAATTTTTCCGCCGGATAATACAGAAGCCAATTTTTAAGAGGCGCTCCCTTATAAAAGTGGAAACCGTGAGCGGTGTATATCACATGCACCTCTCTCCCGGACAAATGAGCTGCCAGTCTTCCCAGCACCCCTCCCATAGGATTGTGGCAGTGCACGATGTCAATCTTTTCTTCTCTTATAATTCGGATCAGTTCTTTGAGAGCCTGCATATTCCTGCCGATCCTGTAAGGAGATTTTTCTATTGTAAGGGGATGGCATACAATCTCATTTTTTTCAAAAAATTCCGCTTCAAATTCATAAGCTTTTATCTGAAAATTAGAAGCATAGTGAAGGCTGGCTCCTTTTTCTTTCCATATTTCTACTGCGTTTTTTTCAAACTGATATAAAAATCCGCTGACAGTTGTCACAATCAGAACTTTGCGTCTCATCTTTCTTCACTCCCTGCTTTTCCAGACAGTCCTGTCCTTCCCCTTTTTATTTTTCTTTTTTGCTCCGATGTCAGTCTATCATTTGTCCGCTGTGATTTCCTTATGGTTTTGCTGGAAATAGATGCGGATTCTGGCAGAAAAGGGGTAACCCACAAAGTCTTTTTCAGGAAAATTTAATTCATGCCAACAAAAAGCAGCCGGCCGTAACTGGCTGACTGCTTAAATATTTTCCCTCTCTTTGCAAAGGGCAATTAATGAAAATAATGATCTCCAATGCGGATCCCATAGTTTCCGTTTCCAAAAGAAAGACACCCTCCTACAGGATTGCTGCCTGCCATGGCATCTGCCGCTGCCTGCATGGCGCTTTCCGTATAACTCCGGCTTTGCAGAACGCTGTCCAGCCATCCTGTCATAGCAGGACCGAACTGTCCGGACTGATAGATAACTTCTCGAATGGATCCCGGATAGACTCCGCTGTTTACCCGATTCATCACAACGGCTCCAACTGCCACCTGGCCTTCATAAGGCTGATTTCCAGCCTCGCAGAATATCAGCGCTGCCAGAAGTCTTTGATCTTCCTCCCGCGCTTTTCTTGCTGCTTCTGCAGCAATCCTTTCTTCCTCTGCTTTCCTTCTGGCCTCTTCTTCTGCCTGAATCTGTTTCACCCGTTCCTCTGTTTTCTCTACAGCAATCTGCTGCACGGCTTCTGTCACCTTTTTTGCCACTTCCTTAGAAGATGCACTGTCCGGAAGATCATCTTCCAGCGAAGTCGCCCCGTAAATCACCGGTGTCTCCCCTTCCGGCGACATAGCAAAACTGGTAAATCCTGCCGTATTTACCGCACAAAGTACGGCGAGTACCGTAAAACGCAATCGTCCTTTTCCCTTTAATTTCATATACTCCTACCTCCTGGTTTTGTAACATTCTTACATTTCTATTATTTTTTATATGCATTTTATTTCTTCTATATTACAAATGTTACAAAATTATTACGCCGGGTATTGTACTATAAGATTTCCAATCTGTCAACTTTTTTATTTCATTGCCATCTTTTCCTCGATATGCTAGACTGAAAAAAAGTACATTTGCCGGAAAGGAATATATCAATTATGAATTTTGACTATCTTATTTTTGATGTAGACGGAACTTTGTGGGATACAACTGAAATTGTTGCAAGATCGTGGAACTATACACTGGAAAAACTCAGATTTGAACGTCAGCCTTTGACTGCCTCTGATCTGAAACAAGAGTTTGGAAAACCCATGGATATCATTGCAGCTGACTTATTTCCTCAGCTTCCTGCTGCAAAAGGAGAAGCGCTACTGGCAAAATGCTGCCGCCGGGAACATAGATTTTTGGAAAACGCCAAGGAAAGTTTTCTCTATCCGGATGTAGAATACGTTTTTTCCCGACTTTCTTCCAATCATAAGCTTTTTATCGTAAGTAACTGCCAAAGTGGTTATATTGAATTGTTTCTTAAAAAAAATAATTTGCGGAACTATATCACCGATATAGAATGCTACGGAAATACAAAGAAATCAAAAGGAGAAAATATACGGCTTTTACTGAACCGCCATCCCTCCGGCACTGCCTGCTATATCGGCGATACTGCCGGAGACTATTGCGCATCCAAAGAGGCCGGAGTTCCTTTTATTTTCGCTTCTTATGGATTCGGAGATGTTCCCGAGGCTCAAATACGTATCTCACATTTTTCTGATCTTCTTACCTTGTTTCAATAGCAGATCAGGCGAGAAATATGGAATGGATGATGAGGCTCCAAATCGGAATTGCTGCCACAGAAAGTACTGTCGTAAGCACAACACATTGGGTGGCAAATTCCTCATCTCCATGATATTTCAACGCCAGGATCGCAGTTGTCGTCCCTGCCGGCATGGCTGCCAAAGTAACGGAAACTCCTGCTACTACTGAATCCACCCCTGCCAGCAGACAGCCCAAAAGCACCACTGTAGGAATAAAAATCAGACGGATCACTGAATAGCCGGCGGTAATTTTTGTTATCATATGTCTCATATCTGTATCCATCAGGATTGTTCCGATCAATATCATTGTGACAGCTGTCGTACACCCGCCGATTTCTTCAATTCCCGTACTCAAAAATTCCGGAAGCTGAATCTGAGTCACCATCAGAACAATTCCAATCTCCACTGCTATGATACATGGATGGGTCAGTACCTTTTTTACCACCTCTTTTCGGCTCGGACTCTGGGTAAAATAGGATACTCCCGCTGACCACATAACGATGCGCTGCGGAATCAGATAAACAGAGGCATATAAAAGGCCTAGCGATCCGTAAAGCCCTTCTGCCACAGGATTTCCCAGGAATCCAGCATTTGAGCACACCGTCGCATACTGCAGAACCATCCGTTTTCCCTTTGGCACTTTTCGGTACAGCACTCCACTGATCAAAGTACAGAAAATCTGGATCAAAACAGAAATTATGAAAATTTCCATCTCTGCAATCAAAACAGAACGGTCCATCGGTATACAAAAAGCTGTAATAATATTGCAGGGAAGAATCAGATTGATCACTAAATCTGTCAATACCGTCTTCCCTTCTTTTGTTATAATATTTTTCTTTCTTAAAATTACCCCTATTCCCATAAGAAGAAGCATCATCACCTGGAGATCAAACAAACCTTCTATCTTCATTTGTTATCATCCTTCTTTTCATAGACTGCCCGGTTGTTCTCCCCATCTTCTTCTACATGTACACCGCTAAAACTTTGAATGTACTGCTTAAACTGCGAAAACCCGTAATCCCGCACCTTAAAATCTCCAAAACGACTGCGGATGCGATTTCCCAGCACACTTAAAGATACCCCATGTTTCCCCGCATCTTTGATCTGCCTGCGGATAAACTCTTCGATCTGCTCCTTTCTGTTTCTGTCTTCATAAAGCGTCACCGTAATCTGGGAACCTGACTGTATCAGTTTCAGCTTTGGGAAAGACTCCAGAAATTTAGACAAAAGGCTGTAGCCATAGCGCCTCACATCGAAGTCCGGATACAGCTTGACAAGCCGGCTTCCCACCTCTCCCAGACCTGTCACTCTGTCGTCATTTTGATTTTCGGTGATGATCTTCACTACCGCTTCTTCAATCTGGCTTCTTGCTACAGCATCATTTTCACTCATGCTTCCTTCCAGCAAAAGCTCCAGAACAGTAAAGATATCACAGGCTTTTCTGAAAGGAGCAGGCGTCTTATTCTCTCCCATGCCGATCACTGTTTTTCCGCTCTCTCTGAGTCTGCTGGCAAGCTTGGTAAAATCACTGTCGCTGGATACCAGGCAGAAACCTTCCAGCTCACTTGTATAGAGCATATCCATAGCATCAATGATCATGGCAGAATCTGTCGAATTTTTACCATGAGTATAGCTGAACTGCTGGATCGGCGTAATGGAATTGTTAAGAAGTTCCTCTTTCCATCCTGCATTATTTGTGCTTGTCCAATCCCCATAGATTCTTTTATATGTCACATTTCCATACTTTGACAATTCGTCGAGAATTGGTTCTATATATTTTGCAGACACATTATCTGCATCAATCAAAAGTGCAAATCTGTCTTCCATTTTTTCCTCCGGTTTTCATTTTCCGCTTCTGCGAACATTACTTATGGAGTATTATATCATAATTTTTCTTATTCGTAATATTATAATTTTGCTTGTTATAAATTATGAAATGCTTGCCATCTGGTTTTAAATACTATATAATGTCCATGTTGAGGTGATAATCTTATGACAATTGACACAAAAGATATGCTGAACAGCATTTTACAGAGCATTTCACGAATTGATTATGTAAAACCGGAAGAAATCCCCAATATAGAACTTTACATGGATCAGGTAACCACTTTTATGGAGAATCAGCTTGGATCTACACGGCGGTATAAAGAAGATAAAATTCTTACAAAGACCATGATCAATAATTACGCCAAAAACAATCTTCTTCCGCCTCCGGTAAAAAAGAAGTATTCAAAAGAACATGTCCTTGTCATGATCTTTATTTACTATTTTAAAAACATTCTTTCTATCAAGGATATTGAGTCACTTTTAAAACCTCTGACCGACAAATATTTCGGTAAAAATGATGGCTTTAACATTACATCCATCTATGAAGAGGTATGCAGTCTGGAAAAATCCAGGATTGATTCTCTTGCAAAGGATATCTCAAAGCTCTATTGCTCCTCCCAGGAAACTTTTCAGGACGCTCCTGCGGAAGACAGAGAGGCGCTGCAGCTTTTCTCTTTTATCTGCAGTCTGGCCTTTGATGTGTATGTAAAAAAACTGCTGATGGAAAAACTGATCGACCAGCTTCCGGATAATTCTTCGCGAAAAAAAGAAAAGTAACCGTTAAAAACAGCCGGACAGCTTTAATTCTGTCAGGCTGTTTTTATGATACACATGATGTACTTTATGCAATATTCCTTATTTTGCAGCTTCTTCCGCAAATTCTGTATTAACAAGCTTTTCATAAGGAGCACGATTACTTAATTCCCCTGCCTCTTCAAGAATATCCTGAAGAAGATCAAAACTCTCTTCTGAAAATACCAGATTTTCCGCCCAGGTATCCTGCTCATAGTATCTGGTTACGATTGTGGTAATTGTTTCCAGATCTGATTCTTCAAACTGCGGCTCAATCACAGCAGCAATCTCCTCCGGCGTATGATCCCGCACATAGTCCATTCCCTTTTGAAGCGCATTGGTAAATCCCTGGATCACTTCCGGATTTTCTTTGATATAACTTTCTTTGGCTGAAAAAGCCGTGTACGGTACATAGCCGCTGTCTGTTCCCAAAGAAGCCACAACATATCCTTTTCCTTCCTGTTCCAGACTGGTTGCTCCGGGTTCAAATTCAACAGTAAAATCTCCTTCTCCTCCGGAAAAAGCCGCTGCAGTGGAGCCAAAATCAATGCTCTGATCAATAGTAAGATCCTTCTGTGGATCGATGCCGTTTTGTTTCAGAATATACTCAAACACCATTTCCGGCATACCGCCCTTACGTCCGCCAAGGACAAGATGCCCTTTTAAATCTTCCCAGGAAAAGTCCTCCATCTCCTCACGCGCAACAAGAAAATTCCCGGCACGCTGTGTCAGCTGGGCAAAGTTCACTACAATATCATTTGCTCCCTCATTGTAGGTATAGATGGATGCCTCCGATCCCATAAAACCGATATCTGCCTCACCTGACAGTACGGCCGTCATTGTCTTGTCGGCGCCAAATCCTGTTACCAAGTCTAATTCTATTCCTTCTTCCGCAAAATACCCTTCCTCAATTGCTACATACATGGGCGCATAAAAAATAGAGTGCGCAACCTCATTCAACACAACCTTCATCGGATTTCCCTTCTCTTCTGTCTGTTTCTTGGAATCTGTTGGTACAGCCTCTTCCTTATCGGACGAACATCCGGCTACAAGGGCCATCATCATAACTACACAAAGAAATACAGAAATCAAACGCTTTTTCATAAGTTCCTCCTTTTCACTCTAATGCTATAGTATATGCCGAAAAGAATAAGAGTGATATTATCTTCAATTTTACCCACCACTTTTCGCAGTTTGATCCACCGATTCATGCAAAATGGGACGTAACACTTTTAAAAAGCAATGTCATTAAGTTTAGAAAATGAGTCCTCA
>NZ_JAYAZJ010000125.1:0-18759 GCF_037273965.1 Claveliimonas sp.
TTCTGAATATTTTCCCCTTCGTTTATCACAAAGGGGAAAATATTCAGAAGTCAGCTGTAGGAATATTTTTGTAAGAAGTCCAGTGAACTTTTCATAAAAATAAACTTTTTTGCAATTCCACGCTGTAAAATCACCCGATTTCCTTTCTATAGATGAAGAGGCGATCACTTCCCTTCAAAGACTGTTGCAAAGCGAAAGGAAGGGATAGGAAATGAATGTGTATGAAGCAGTCAAAAGCAAAGTGACCACCAGGCAGGCGGCGGAATATTACGGGATCAAAGTGACAGGCAGGGGTATGGCACGCTGCCCGTTCCATCATGACCGGCATCCCAGCATGAAGCTGGATCAGAGATTTCATTGTTTCGGGTGTCAGGCAGACGGGGATGTGATTGATTTCGTGGCGGGATATTTTAGCCTGTCTGTTCGCGAAGCGGCCCTGAAACTGGCAGATGATTTCGGGATCCGGTATGAGAAGCAGCGGCCGCCGGATCGGGGAAAACGAAAAAAGAAGGTGAAAGCAGTGTCATTAGAACAGAACTATAAAAAACTGGAAAGACGGTGCTTTTCCATACTTGGGCGTTATCGGGATCAACTTTTGTTTTGGAAAAAACAGTATGCCCCAGGAGAACTGGATGCGGACTGGGATTCCAGGTTTTGTGAAGCGCTGGATCGGATTCCCAGAGTGGAGTATCTGATGGATATTCTGTTGTGCGCTCCTCTGGAAGAACGGGTGGAACTTCTGCTGTCCGCCGGAAAGGAGATCCTCAGGTATGCAGGAAGACCTCAAGAGCCTGAAACCGGAACACCTGGAAGCCCTGAAACAGTTGCTGGGCGAGACAGATAATGTACAGCCTCCTGATGTTTCGGACTGGTTTGACGGGAAGCAGATTGATGAGATCGCCTTTGGTGAGTACCTGCTACGGAAGAAAGAACGGAAATGCATCCACGACAAACTTTATGATCTGGACGGAGAAATCAGTGATGAGGTGATCCGCAAAGAGATCCTTGATGAGATCCGGCCCTATCAGAAAACCAATGTGGCAAAGATGGTGGATCGGATCCTGAGTACATTGAAGCTGATGTGCCAGTGTGAAATGCCTCCGTTAAAAGAAGACCGGGTTCATTTTTCCAATGGAACGTATTATCTGGACGGAACTTTTACAGAAGAAAAAGAATGGACGATGAACCGCCTCCCGGTCCGATATGATCCGGACGTACCAAAACCGGAGAAATGGCTGGCATTTCTGAATGATCTGCTGGAGAAAACGGATCATTGAAATCTCTCCATGATCAGTCCTATGGGTTCTATCGCAGGCAGATCCTACTGACGACAAAAGACCGGCCTGCCGACCGGAAGGATGACCGGTATCTGGGGGATAAGCTTATCCGGGAGACAGAAGGGATCGTACTGTGGTGTCTGGAAGGCCTGCACAGGCTGGTCCGGAACGGATTTGAATTCAGCATCAGCGACTGGGCGAGGAAGAACCTGGAAGATCTGATGGAGAATGAAAATAATATCATTTCATTCCTGAATTCTGCCGGATATGTGAGAAGGGAAGACGGAACCTATGCCAGTTCCAGGCGGCTTTACGCTGCCTACCGGAAATGGTGCGAGGACAATCTGGAAAGGCCCAGGGCAGAGAATACCTTCAAGAAGTATCTGAATGAGAATGCAGAAACACTGGGGCTGACCTATGATAAGAATCTTCCCGGCAGAAATGGGAAAACCGTGCGCGGCTTCCGCGGGATTCATGTGGAAGTCCGTACAGAGTAACAGAAATGATCCAGGCGTTTCAGGCGGGTAAAAATGACTTCTTTTTTTATTTTATAATTTATTTCTATTTAAGAAGTGAAATAAACTGCCTAAACTGCCTAAGTCCTGAAAAATATAGAAAACCGTAACTTTCAAACTGCCTGAAGGCTGCCTTGAAACTGCCTGACAGCATACAGGCCCTGTCCTTGTTTGAAGGGAAACTGCGTAAAGGAGGTGACCGGCAAATAGAAAGAAAAGAACTGAATGATGTATTGCAGTACGCTCTTGAAAACGGTATGATTGATGTGAAATACGTTCAAGAGCAGATTGCTTTGAATAAACGAAAGGAATTGATAGAAAAACATCCATACAGCATATGGAAAGGCAAAGAGGGACTCTGGCATACCTATTTGCCGGATGCTGAAAAGAAACGGATACACAAGAGGAGCAGTACGCGTCAGGGAATAGAAGATATTGTTGTGGATTACTGGAAGGAACAGATGGAAAATCCAACGGTGAAGGATGTTTACGAACAGTGGATCACAGGGAAACTTTCCAGAGAAGAAATATCTGTTGCCACCAAAAACAGATATGACAGAAAATTTTCAGAATGTATGGAAGTGTTCGGTCGGCGTAAAATAAAATCCGTGTCAGAATATGAAATTGAAGATTTCATTCTGAACATTATCCATGAAAAGAATCTGACTGCAAAAGGGTACAGTAATCTCAGGACACTTATTTATGGGATCTTCAAGCTGGCAAAAAAGAAAAAGTACATTGATTTCAGTATCACAGAAGTGATCTCTGATATGGAAATCTCAAGAAAAGCATTCCAAAGAAATCAGCAGCCGGATGAGGCACTGGTGTTTTCCGAGGAAGAAACTGACCAGATTATTCAGTACATTATTTCTTCGCAGCTGGATCTTATTAATCTCGGACTCCTTCTGGCGTTTAAGACGGGTGTCCGACCTGGTGAGCTGGCCGCACTGAAGAAGGAAGATCTCTTGGATAGAAGTGTTGATGTACGCAGAACAGAGATCCATTATCAAAATGAGGATGGCGAAAATGTGTATGAGGTACGGGATTTTCCAAAGACAGAAGCCGGCATAAGAACCGTACTGATCCCGAAACAGGCGTTATGGATTGTGAAAGAGATTAAGAGGCAAAATCCGTTTGGCGAATATGTGTTTATGAAGAACGGGAAGCGGATCCGGACTTACAGTTTTACGTGGCGGTTGAAGTCCATCTGCCAGAAACTGGATATTCCGGTCAGGTCGCTGAACAAAATCCGGAAAACATACGGGACGATCCTGCTGGACAGCGGTGCGGAAGAATCTTTTATTATTTCTCAGATGGGGCATACGGATATTAAGACTACAAAGAATTATTACTACAAGGATCGGAAGAGCATGAGACAGAAGATCGAAGCGATCGATCAGGTGGCGGGTCTCTGATGTCAGGTGTATCAAAAGTGTATCAAAGTGTATCAAATGCAATGTGCCGCAAACGCAGTAACCACAAGGGATTGCGGGCTTTTAGGCCGGGGTTCGATTCCCCTCGGAGTCACTTGGAAAACCTTGGAAACAAGGCTTTTTTTGTGCTTAAAGAAGTGGTATGTAACGAGACGGCAGAAGCATTGTACTGGAAGCCGAAGATATAGTATAATATGATGGAATCAAAGAAAAATGAGAGGAATATACAAATGAAAGCAGGACAAACCGGTTCGGAAAAACGGGAAGGATATATATATGGCATAGACGGACTGCGTGCAGTAGCGGTACTGATGGTTTTCGCCTATCATTTGCGATTGCCATTTGCGAAAGGCGGTTTGCTGGGGGTTACGGTATTTTTTGTTATATCCGGATTTCTGATTACAAGGATTTTGATCACGGAACTGGAAAATACGCATACGATAAATTTAAAAAATTTCTGGATCAGGCGCATGAGAAGACTGCTGCCGGCTGTTCTGACGATGCTGCCTGTATTGATCTTTGTCACTGCCATATTCAATAGGGTATTGTTCACAAAAGCCTGCTCTGACCTGCTTTCTGTACTTTTAGGATATAATAACTGGTGGCAGATCTTCAACAATGTTTCTTATTTTGAAAATGCGGGAGCTCCTTCCCCGCTGACGCATTGCTGGTCATTGGCGATTGAAGCGCAGTTTTACCTGGTGTATCCGCTGCTTCTCATATTTTTATCTAAATTGCGGAACAAAAAGAAAAAAATGATGATTGTGACCATTTTGCTGGCTTTTGTATCTGTGATTCTGATGGGAGTTTTATTTGACCCGGCCAAGGATCCAAGCAGAGCATATTATGGAACAGATACCAGAGTATTTTCTCTTTTGTTTGGATCCTTCTTAGCTTTTGTCACACAGGATGGAAGGTTGGAAAGGAAAGTTGCAGGACTCATCAGGGAAAGCGTTGGCGTGCTGTCTTTTGCAGGGCTTTTGTGTATGATGGCAGCCATTGACGGATACAGCAGCTTTTTGTATAGAGGAGGACAGGCGCTTGCTTCCCTGTTAGCTCTCTTTGTTATCTTGGCAGTACTGAACAAAAGAAGCGTTTTAGGGAGAGTTTTAAGCATTTTGCCGCTGAAATGGATCGGAGAGCGTTCTTATGGTATTTATTTGTGGCATTATCCTATTATACTTTTGCTTAGCGGAGGTAAAAAAGCAAGCTGGTGGATTGGCCTGATTGCGATTCTCCTGACTTTTCTTGCGGCTGGATTCTCTTACCGTTTTATAGAAACGCCAATTCGTCATGGAGTGATCAGGAAAAATCTTGATATTATCAGAAGGGAGCCAAGAACAAGGAGAGAACGTAAAAGACAGATTCGTTTTTTGAGAAGAGGCTTGAAAATGACAGCATTTGTCCTGATTGTTGGAGTCAGTTCCATACTATGTGTAGCTCTGGTGCCCCGCAAGAGTGTGCTGAGTAACAAAGAAGAGTTAGAGGCGCAGGCTGATCAGGCGAAAGCAAAGCAGACAGATAGTGAAGGAGAAGAAAGTAAGTCAAGAAAAGAGATGACAGACGAGGAACTTCTTGCGGATCTTGATTTGCTGCTTATGGGAGATTCCATAGCCCTGGGAGCATCCGATGAATTTTATGCAGCTTTTCCAAACAGTATTTGTGATGCGGCAGTCAGCAGATATACAACAGAAAGCTTTGATCTGTATGATTCTTATGTAAATGAAAAAGGATGGGCTGGGGACGGAGTGATTTTTGCGCTTGGAAGTAATGGACTTCTCTATGATTCACTAGGTACAATGCGCGAAAAGCTGGGACCGGACATGCCGTTTTTTGTATTCACTGCCAGAGCGCCTTATACGACCTGGGAGACATCAAATAATGAAGAGATTTATGAATTTACAGACTCCACAGACAATACTTATCTCATTGACTGGTATGGTGTAAGTGAAGGACATGCAGAGTACTTCGACGCGGATGAGACTCATCTGACAGAAGAAGGAGCAAAAGCGTATGTAGAATGCATAAAGGAAGAGGTGCTGAAAGTTTATAAAGAAGAATGAAAAACCCCGGATCGTTTGGCGGTCCGGGGTTTTTCTGAATGTATATATGGGAAATGAGTAAAAAGAGAGCGGTTTTAAACAGATTCTGCAATTTCTTTTGTTATTTTGAGGAACTTATCCACATCTTCCTTGCCGTGGCAGTGGAGAGGTGATACACGGATTGCTCCAGGGATTCCCAATGTCTCTACGATTCTCTTAGAATACATGCTGCTGCGTACACGCTCAAATACTGTGACGCCGCGTTTCATATATTCAATGACACATTCCGGATAATCAAGACCCTTGATGCCCATGGCAATGATCAGGTCCTTCCATGTCAGATCTTCCATATCTACATACACTTCCACATTCGGGATATGGCGAAGTCCCGGAACTTCCTTGGTTCCTTCCAGCATCCGGTACAAAATTGCCCGTTCCTGCATGTGAATGCGGTTCATACCTTCAACGAAAAGAGTACGCTTGTCTGTACTGTGAATAAAATGTTCACCGATAGAGCATACATAATTGATAACTTCCATAATAGCGGCAAAGTTACCGGGAGTCGGCGTTCCAAGTGCCCATACATCTGCGTCTTTGTGAGTCAGTTTGTGGTGCATCATAGTAGCTACACGGTCAGATACATAGGCAAATCCGCATCCTCTTACACCGAAGAATTTATAAGGAGCGATATTGGCGGCGTCTACGCCCCAGTCCTCCACATCGATCACAGCGTGAGGAGCGTGCTGAACTGTGTCAGTGATCACATAAATTTCGGTATTGATCTCTTTTACCCGACGGACAATCTCTTTAATATCCATGATGTTTCCGGAAATGTTGGAAGCAGCCATAATGCTTACCAGACAGGTGTCCTTGTCAACATGTTTCAGCACTTCCTCAACATCAATTCCTCCCGTTGTCTGGTTTGCAGGAACTTCGCGGAACTCTCGTCCTGTTCTTGCACATGCATATTCCACGGCGTCGTGTGCGGAAGGATGTTCCAAACAGGATGTCACTGCGTTTGTTCCCCATTTTACATTTTCAAGAATAACGTCTACGACCTGGAACATTGTCTGGGAAGCGGAAAGTTCTGTTACCAGTGCGCCGGTTTTTGCACCAAATATTACTTCCAGAATTTCTTTTGTTCCTTCGGAAACATAATGAGCCAGCTTAAGCCCCCTTGCATAATTTCTTTCCGGACAATCCGGGAACTGTTCTGCTGCTGTTTTTGCTTCTACTGCTTTGCGAAGCCTTAATGAGCCGCCGGAGTTCTCGAAGAAAAGCCGGGGGCCATATAAGGGATCCTCGTCCGCATAGCAAAATTGGTTTTTTAAATGTTTCTGATACTCATCAGGAAACCAGATTCCGTGTTCTGTGTTCATGATTTCTCCTCCTTTTTTAACAGGAATTTTAATCGTTTATTGTTGCCTTCATCATAGCATGGGGGAAAGAAATTGTGAAATGAAGAATTTCATTGTATAATATTAATAAATTCTATATTTTGAGAAGACGATACAGGAGGCAATATGAACATATCCGAGATAGAAACCTTTTTGATGATCGTAAAAACAAGAAATATCAGTAAGACTGCGGAAAATCTTTTTTTATCTCAGCCTACAGTAAGCCATAGGCTGAAATCTCTGGAGGATGAACTGGATGTAAAGCTCATTACAAGGAAAAAGGGATATAAACAGATTGAGCTTACAGCGCAGGGAGAAGAGTTTATCCCCATAGCGGAGCGATGGGTATCGATCTGGAGAGAGATGCAGCTTTTGAAACACAGACAGGACAGGCTCTATTTGACTGTAGGATGTACAGACACGATGAATGCAGTCCTTATGGATCTTTACCACAAAATATTGACAGAAAAGAATCCGGCTATGAATCTCCATATGGAAACGCATTATTCTTACGAGCTGTATGGGCTTCTGGAAAATCATGAGATTGATATCGGGTTTGTTTATCATCATCTGCATTTTCGCAATATTATAGCAGAACCGGTGCTAAGAGAGAAGATGTATATTGTACAGCCGGAGAATGCCAGAATCAGAAAACCGTCTATCCATACAGACGAACTGGACCCTTCGGATGAGGTATTTGTAAGTTGGGATGGAAATTTTCGGATATGGCATGACCAGAGGATCGGTCAGGGGAGACTTCCTAAGGTATGGGTAGACAGTTTCGGGCTTCTTGATCATATGCTGGAGGAAGACGGAGTGTGGGCGATTGTACCGGCGTCGGTAGTGGATCGGATCTCGCAGTTGAAACCTATTTATATCAGCCGGATCGCCAATGAGGTACAGCCGCCGGAGCGTACGATTTATAAGATCAAACACAGATATCCCAATGAGGCTACTCTGAAAGCGGTACAGATTTTTGAAGAAAAGATGGAGCGCTATCTTCTGGACAGGAATTGGGGATCTTTTGAGAAAAAACAGGAATCAGATTAAATATAAAAAGAGTAAATATATGATACTAAAATAATTCATAAATCTGTTTTGGCAGACACGCGTCATTTTCCCGCGTGTCTGTTTTTTTGAAAAAAGATACTATTTAAGAAATTTACAGATAATATAAGAGTTTTGAATGTAAAACAGAGAGAAAAACAGAAAATAGCAACAAATAAAAATGACTTCTTGAAAAATGGAGGAAAAATAGAAAATGTTAATAATTCATAGACAAATAATCTATTTTTTATTAGAAAATCCCTATGCTATACTAGCTGTAATTAATAAAGAAACGTGAAAATTAAGTGTGACAAATAGACAAAACGCACAAAAATCAAAGTGAGAGAAAGGAGTGAAGGTCATGGAGGCAAAATTTCTGACGGGCGGCGATGAGTCTTTATATGTACAGCTTGGGGACGAAATCAGCCTGGAAGTCAACGGAAGAGTAAAAAGCCTCATGCAGAAACTGGAGGCGGATCCGGTGGACGGTATTGCGGAGATGGTTCCTACCTATGCCACACTGATGATCCATTATAAGCCGGAAAAGATTCTTTACGGACAGTTGGTGGAAGAAGTGAAAAAGAGGCTGGATGCAGGCGGGGAAGAAAAAGAAGAAGTTTCACAGATCGTAAAGGTTCTTCCTATTTGTTATGACAAGGAGTTTGCGTGGGATTTGGAAGAGTGTGCATCATTTGAGAAGGTATCGGTAGAGGAATTTATCCGGATGCATTCAGAACATGAATATTATGCGTATATGCTGGGAGTTGCGCCGGGACATGCGTATATGGCGAGATTTGAGGAACCGTTCCATTTCAAGAGAAGAACGGAGCCGAGAGTACATATTAACGGGCGCTCCATTGTGGCGGCGGAGAATCAGTCAAACCTGATTCCATTCGATCAGCCATGCGGCTGGAATATCGTGGCAGGCACACCCTGCAATATCTGTGACTATTCCAAAGAGGAGCCTTTCCTTGTCAATGCAGGAGACTGGGTAAAATATCAGCCTGTCAGCAGGAAGGAATATGACCAGATCCGTTCTGATGTAGAGCGGGGAACTTATAAACTGGAGACATATGTAAAAAAGGTGGTGAAATAGCATGGGAATTATTGTAGAAAATCCGGGTATACAGACCACCGTACAGGACGAAGGGCGCTTCGGCTACCAGCAGTTCGGAGTATCGCCAGCCGGCCCCATGGATACCCAGTCCTTCTATATTGCCAATATTCTGGCCGGAAACAGGAGAGGTGAAAGTGCGCTGGAGATTACTTTTATGGGACCGGAGCTGAAGTTTGAGAAGGATAATATCATTGCAGTGACAGGAGCCAATGTATCTCCGAGTGTGAATGGAGAGGCGATTCCTATGTACCAGGCAGTTTTGGTACATGCCGGAGATACTCTTTCCTTTGGCGTTGCCAGCGGAGGGAGCCGGGCTTACATAGCATTTTCCGGAGGGCTTGATGTGCCCGTTGTTATGGGAAGCAAGGCGACATTGATGAGAAATAAACTTGGCGGAGTGGAAGGCCGCAAACTGGAGAAAGGTGACAGGATCGGCTTCTGCTGTCCCAGGACAACACTTCCTAATATGGAGATGCGCAGGATGGAGCCGGAGGTATTTCCGCAGGGCGATATTACCTTAAGGGTAGTGACCGGACCACAGGACAGTGCATTTACTGAAGAGGAAGTGCGGAAATTCTTCTGGTACAGTGCAGTGATCACCAATGAATCTGACCGGATGGGGATCAGGCTGGAAAGAGAAGAACCTCTGAAGCATATCAAAGATGGAAATATACTGACAGACGGCGTGGCGTTCGGCTCCATTCAGGTGCCTACCAATGGACAGGTCATTATCATGATGGCGGATCGGCAGACGACAGGTGGTTATACGAAGATCGGAACCGTTATTTCGGTGGATCTGCCTAAGCTGGCGCAGGCACAGCCGGGATATAAGGTTCATTTTGTGAGAGTGGGGATCCAGCTTGCACAGGAACTTTATTTAAGAAATAAGAAGAAGCTGCAGAATCTGGAAAAGAAGCTGGGCCAGAGAAGTTAGCGGAGGAAAATCGTATGAAGTATGAAAAGATCATTGATCTTCTGCGTGAAGTGGAAAAATCCGGGGTAGAGGAATTTGAGCTGGAAAAAGAAAACTTTCGTATCCGCATAAAAAAATCATCCGGAAGCAGCCGGGAACCGGAGGGGGAAGCACAGCCGGATACCTCGGTTTGTGGTTCCGGCAGAAAGACCGAAGATGCAGAAGTGTCTATCCAGGAGGGAACGATCATAAGATCTCCTCTTGTAGGGGTGTTCCATGCAGCAGGAAGCCAGGAAGGAGAGACATCCGTAACCCTGGGAAGCCGTGTGGAGGCAGGGCAGGTGCTTGGAGCAATAGAGGCTATGAAACTGATGAACGATGTAGTATCAGGATGTGCAGGGACGATCTCGGAAATATTAGTGAAGGATAAAGAACTTGTAGAGTACGGACAGCCTCTGTTCGTGATAGAAGAGTAGGGAGTGAAGACATGTTTCGGAAAGTATTGATCGCGAATCGCGGAGAGATCGCAGTGCGGATCATACGTGCCTGCAGAGAAATGAATATCCGAACGGTAGCAGTATACTCTGAAGCAGATGCCGATGCAATGCATGTCAGGCTGGCGGATGAAGCGGTGTGCATTGGACCGGCTGCTCCGGCGGAGAGCTACCTTAATATGAAGCAGATCATAGGAGCAGCCCTGGCTCTGAAAGCGGAGGCAATCCATCCCGGCTTTGGATTTCTGTCAGAGAATGCGGAATTTGCCAGGATGTGTCAGGAATGTGGAATAGCATTTATTGGCCCGTCCCCGGAGCTGATCGAGAAGATGGGAAATAAATCCGAGGCAAAGCAAACCATGAAAGAGGCCGGGATTCCGGTGGTGCCGGGAACGGATTTTCCTGTATCCGGCGGGGAAGAAGCACTGGAAGAAGCAAACAAGATTGGTTTTCCTGTTATGATAAAGGCCTCTGCCGGCGGGGGCGGCAAAGGGATGCGGCTTGCTTATACACAGCAGGAATTTCCGGCTCTTTTCCATGCAGCGCAGCAGGAAGCGATCAACGCGTTCGGGGACGGTACTATGTATCTGGAACGGTATGTACAGGCGCCGAGACATGTGGAAGTACAGATCATAGGCGACCGGTACGGCAATGTAGTACATCTGGGGGAAAGGGACTGTTCTATCCAGAGAAGGCATCAGAAGATGATCGAGGAGTCACCCTGCGCCTTTATTTCTCCGGAGATTCGGGAAAAAATGTGCTGCACGGCAGTGGAAGCGGCCCGGGCAGTGGGATACGAAAATGCAGGAACCATAGAATTTTTGCTGGATCAGTCGGGGGAGTTCTTTTTTATGGAAATGAACACAAGGATCCAGGTAGAACATCCGGTCAGCGAACTGGTTTCCGGTGTTGACCTGATCCGGGAGCAGATCCGCACGGCAGCAGGGCTTCCGCTAAGTGTGAAGCAGGAAGATATTGTATTCCGGGGACATGCTATTGAGTGCAGGATCAATGCAGAGGATCCCCTTCACGGATTTATGCCCTGTCCGGGGACGGTAAAAAAGATACATCTGCCGGGAGGAAATGGAATCCGCATGGACACGGCTATTTATCCGGGTTACCGGATTCCCCCGTACTATGATTCCATGATCGTAAAAGTTATCACGTTCGACAGGGACCGTGCAGGAGCTATTTCCAAGATGAGCAGCGTCCTTAGCGAACTGATGATAGAAGGGGTGGAGACAAACAGGGATTTTCTGTATGATGTGCTGCATCATCCGGATTTCCTAAGCGGTATGTTCCACACAGACTTTATTGAAAGAAATTATGAACTGTAAAAGAAAGGAAGGAATTATTATGAAGATTGTTGTATTAGACGGATATACTTTGAACCCTGGAGATATCAGCTGGGGAGGAATGGAAGCTCTTGGCGAGGTTACAGTGTACGACCGTACAAAACCGGAAGATATCATAGAGAGGATTGGCGATGCAGAAGTAGTTTACACAAACAAGACTCCGATCACCAAAGAGACATTGGATGCCTGCCCGAGTATTAAATTTATCGGAGTTCTGGCAACCGGATATAATGTCATCGATATTGCAGCTGCAAAAGAAAAAGGAATCCCGGTATCCAATATTCCTACATATGGAACGGCAGCAGTATCACAGTTTGCGATTGCCCTTCTTCTGGAGCTTTGCCATCATATCGGAGAACATTCGGATGCAGTAAAGGCAGGAGAGTGGAGCAGCAATCCGGACTGGTGTTTCTGGAAACATCCTCTTGTTGAGCTGGATGGAAAAACAATGGGAATCATTGGATTTGGCCGTATCGGACAGGACACAGGAAAGATCGCACAGGCGCTTGGCATGAAAGTTCTTGCTTATGACTCGTTTAAAAGACCGGAGCTTGAAAGCGACACATGTCATTATACGGACCTTGATACACTTTTGAAAGAATCCGATGTTATTTCTCTTCATTGCCCGTTATTCCCGGATACAGAGGGAATCATCAACAAAGATACGATCGCAAAAATGAAAGACGGCGTTATGATCATCAACGATTCCAGAGGTCCTCTTATTGTGGAACAGGATTTAAGGGACGCTCTTGACAGCGGCAAGGTTGCGGGAGCAGCTCTGGATGTGGTTTCCACAGAGCCGATCAAAATGGACAATCCGCTCCTTGGAGCAAAGAATGTCATCCTGACTCCTCACATTGCATGGGCTCCAAAGGAATCCAGGCAGAGACTGATGGATATTGCAGTGGCAAATTTGAAAGCATATGTGGACGGACAGCCGCAGAATGTCGTAAACGCATAAATTATTCAGACATGAGTGAGATCTGACCGGGAAATTGGTGGATCTGTACAGCGTGTCTGAAGAAAATAAAGGAAATTAATAAAGGAGGAAATAATTATGTATCATGTGGATCTGAACAGTGACATGGGCGAAAGTTTTGGAGCCTATAAGCTTGGGGGCGACGAGGAGATCATCAAATACGTGACGACCGCAAATGTTGCATGCGGATGGCATGCAGGCGATCCGATGGTGATGGACAAGACAGTACGCATGGCGAAAGAGAGAGGCGTTATGGTAGGCGCTCATCCTGGCTATCCGGATCTGATGGGATTTGGCCGGAGGAAAATGGTTCTTTCTTTCCAGGAAGTGAAGAACTATGTGAAATATCAGATTGGAGCCCTGTCTGCCTTTACAAAGAGCTATGGTATGAAACTTCAGCACGTGGCTCCTCATGGCGCAATGGGAAATCAGTGCCAGTATGATGAAGAGATTTCCACTGCTATTGTTGAAGCGATTACAGAAGTGGACAAAGATCTGATTGTATATTATTGTGCAGGAGCCGTTCTCGGGCAGATCGCAGAGAGCAAAGGACTTCGCACCGCTTCTGAAATTTTTGCGGACCGTGCTTATATGGATGACCTGTCATTGGTACCGAGAAAAATGGAAGGATCCATGATCACGGATGAAAATATCGCTATCGAAAGATGCGTGCGCATGATCAAAGAAGGAAAAGTAACATCCATCAACGGTAAAGAACTGGATATTAAAGGAGATACCCTCTGCGTGCATGGCGACGGACCGAAAGCGCTTGCGTTTGTACAGAGAATCCGTGAAACATTTGAAAAAGAAGGCATCGAGATCAGACACCTGTAGGATTACACCTGAAATAAAGGAGTGAAAGAGATGAGTAACGAAAATAAGAAACAAATGTCTGTTGTAAAGAAAATGATGATTGCCCTTGTGGGAGGTCTTGTTGTCGGACTTATATTTATGTTTATCCGAAGCAGCCTGCTTGATTCGGGAAATGAAGCGACATGGAATATGATCAACAAGATTCTGTTCCAGGATATTACTGCCGAAGATGGTACAGGAGCTTTGGGACTTCTTTACATTATCGGCCAGCTCTTCATGAGAGGTCTTCAGGCAGCCATCGTACCGCTGGTACTTGTATCCTTAAGTCTTGCAATGTGCAGTATTTCCAGTTCCACCAAGCTTGGAAGGATTGCAGGACGCACGGTGCTTGGATTTGTATGCTTCTATGTTGTAGGCGCATTCTGTGGCGGGGTTGTGGCATACCTGATGAAATCAGCGGGACTTTTCAATGTAAATCTTCCTGCAGAAGCGGTTACCGATGCAGCTACTATTGATGCGTTTAACCCGCTGGCAACTATTGTGACAGCTGTTCCTTCCAATATCACGGAAGTATTCAGCAGCAATAACAGTATTCTGGCAGTTGTTGTTGTAGCCATCGTGATCGGCCTGTGCCTGCAGGCGCTCGGAGAAAAAGGAGACCCCCTAAAAAAAGTGTTTGAGAGTGTCAGCGAAGTTGTCAATATGTATCTGACATTCCTCATCAATAAAGTGGGTCCGGTCGCGATCTTTTGTCTGGTATCCCGTACATTCGCTATCTACGGTACAGAATATCTTGCTCCGGCCGCAGCCTATATTGTAGGAGCGATGATCACACTGTTTATCCTGGTAGTAACACTTTATCCGATCGGTATCTGGCTGACAACAAGACTGAATCCGATGAAATTCCTGAAGAAGATCGCGAAAGTAGGCGTGTTCGGATTCTCTGTAAACTCTTCTGCAGCTACATTGCCTCTGAATACAAGAACAAATCTGGACGAGCTGGGATGCAGCCAGGAGATCACAAGCTTTGTGCTTCCTACCGGTATGACGATCAACATGAACGGAACAACGGTTATGCATATGTTTGCAGTTACATTTATTGCAACATCTGCAGGAATCGATGTGACACCGGCAAATCTGGTTGTGGTCGCATTCCTTTCCATCTGTGCAGCAATGGGATGCCCGGCTATTCCGATCGCCGGAACTACTCTGATCGTAACGATCCTTTCCGGCATGGGCTGGACATCAGATGCATGTATGATCGCTTATGCGCTGGTCGTAGCAATTAACCGTCCGGTTGAAATGGCTCTGCTGCCTCTGAATGTTATCGGTGACGCTGCTACCAATGTTATTGTAAATGCAAAAGAAAAGGAATTGAACAAAGAGGTATACAACAGCTAAAAAGCTGTTAAAACAGAATGTCTTGTCTTTTCTTCTGTGATGATATATAATAAAAAAAGCGAAAGTTTACATTATGTCGGTCTTTGCGCCGGCATAATGCAGTATAAGGAAGTGGAGGAGACAATATATGTTAGTATCAGCGAAAGAAATGCTTGAAAAAGCAGTAGAAGGCCATTATGCAGTAGGTCAGTTCAACATCAACAATCTGGAGTGGACAAAAGCAATCCTGCTTACAGCAGAGGAATGCAAATCTCCGGTCATCCTGGGAGTATCCGAAGGTGCCGGAAAGTATATGACAGGATTCAAGACTGTTGCAGACATGGTAAAGGCTATGATCGATGAACTTGGTATCACTGTACCTGTAGCTCTTCATCTGGATCATGGAACATACGAAGGATGCTACAAGTGTATCGAAGCGGGATTTTCTTCTATTATGTTTGACGGATCTCACTATCCGATCGAAGAAAATGTTGCAAAGACAAAAGAACTGGTTGCTGTATGCGCTGAGAAAGGAATGTCCCTGGAAGCAGAAGTCGGCTCCATCGGCGGTGAAGAAGACGGAGTTGTAGGAATGGGCGAGTGCGCTGATCCGAACGAGTGTAAAATGATCGCTGATCTTGGCGTTACAATGCTTGCAGCAGGAATCGGAAATATCCACGGAAAATATCCGGAAAACTGGCAGGGATTAAGCTTTGAAACTCTGGATGCCATCCAGAAGCTGACAGGAAAGATGCCGCTGGTTCTTCACGGAGGAACAGGAATCCCGGAGGATATGATCAAGAAAGCAATTGATCTGGGAGTTGCAAAGATCAATGTAAACACAGAGTGTCAGTTATCTTTCGCTGCCGCTACACGTAAATACATTGAAGATGGAAAAGATCTGGAAGGAAAGGGATTTGATCCTCGTAAACTCCTGAAACCGGGTACAGATGCAATTATGCAGACAGTAAAAGAAAAGATGGAATTATTCGGTTCTGTTGGGAAAGCCTAAGAGCGAAAAGAGAAATGAAGTGGAATAAAGGTGTTCCGGCCGGGAGGTCGGAGTGCCTTTTTCTGGTTAAAGGGAATGTTCAGACGACATAGCCCTCATCAGCTCTTTAAACAGATAGAAAGAAAGGATTACGGAAAATATGAGTGAATTATTTAATGTGGCAGATATTTTCGGAGAAAATGTATTCGATGATGCGACTATGCAGGAACGTCTGCCGAAGAAGGTCTACAAGGATCTGAAGAAGATGATTGAGGAAGGCAAGGAACTGGACCTTGCTACAGCGGATGTGATTGCGCATGAGATGAAGGAATGGGCGATTGAGAAGGGCGCAACTCATTACACACACTGGTTCCAGCCGCTTACAGGTGTAACTGCAGAAAAACATGATTCCTTTATTTCCGCACCTATGGAAACCGGAAAAGTGCTGATGAGTTTTTCCGGTAAGGAGCTGATCAAGGGTGAGCCGGATGCTTCTTCCTTCCCGTCAGGAGGACTTCGGGCAACTTTTGAAGCGCGCGGATATACTGCGTGGGACTGCACCTCCCCGGCCTTTGTCCGGAAAGATGCAGCCGGCGCTACTTTGTGTATCCCAACTGCATTCTGTTCCTACACAGGAGAGGCGCTGGATCAGAAAACACCGCTTCTTCGCTCCATGGAAGCGATCAACGAGCAGTCTCTTCGTCTGATCCGCTTATTCGGAAATACAAGGGCGAAGAAGGTAACGCCTTCTGTAGGACCGGAGCAGGAATATTTCCTTGTTGATGCAAAGAAATTTCTGGAAAGAAAGGACCTGATCTATACAGGACGTACCTTGTTTGGCGCAATGCCTCCCAAGGGACAGGAGCTGGACGACCATTATTTTGGAACCATTCGTCAGCGTATTGCCTCATTTATGAAAGATGTCAATGAAGAGCTGTGGAAAATGGGCGTGACATCCAAGACACAGCACAACGAGGTTGCTCCTGCGCAGCATGAACTTGCGCCGATCTACGCTAAGGCGAATGTGGCTGTCGATCACAATCAGCTTGTTATGCAGACCTTAAAGCGGATTGCTTCTGAACACGGAATGAAATGTCTCCTTCATGAAAAACCGTTTGCAGGTGTCAATGGTTCCGGAAAGCATAATAACTGGTCACTGACAACAGATGAGGGCAAAAATCTTCTTGATCCGGGCGAGACTCCTCATGAAAATATTCAGTTCCTCCTTGTGCTCACCTGTATTTTGAAAGCAGTGGACGAACATGCGGCGCTGCTTCGTGAATCAGCCGCCGATCCGGGAAATGATCACAGACTGGGAGCAAACGAGGCACCTCCGGCTATTATTTCCGTATTTCTCGGAGAGCAGCTGGAGGATGTGCTGGAACAGCTGGTTACCACAGGGGAAGCGACTCACAGCCTTAATACCGGAAAACTGGAAACAGGAGTGCGTACACTGCCGGAGTTGGCGAAGGATACTTCTGACAGAAACCGGACTTCACCATTTGCGTTTACAGGAAATAAATTTGAATTCCGTATGGTAGGATCCAGAGATTCTGTCGCGGGATCGAACATTGTGCTGAATACAATTGTTGCAGATGCGTTTTCACAGGCATGTGATGTGCTGGAAAAGGCGGATGATTTTGAAAAGGCGGTTCATGATCTCATCAAACAGTATGCAACTGAGCATTACCGCATTGTATTTAATGGGAACGGATATTCTGATGAATGGGTAAAAGAGGCGGAAAGAAGAGGACTTCCTAATATTCGTTCCATGGTAGATGCAATTCCGGCCCTGGTAACAGAGGAAACCATCAGTCTGTTTGAGAAATTCCATGTATTTACCAGAGCAGAACTGGAATCACGTGCAGAGATCAAGTATGAAAATTATGCAAAGGCGATCAATATTGAGGCCCGCACTATGATTGATATGGCCAGCAAACAGATCATACCTGCGATCATCAAATATACGAGATCCCTCGCAGATACAGTCAATTCAGTGAGAGAGGCCGGTGTGGACCCGCAGGTACAGGCTGATCTGTTAAAAGAGATTACCGTACTGCTTGGACAGACGAAAGAAGCGCTGGATGTGCTGAAGAAAGTGACGGAAGAGGCTGCGGCCATGGAAGAAGGAGAAAGCCAGGCCAGATATTATCATGATTCTGTCTTCCCGGCGATGGAAGAACTGCGCCGTCCGGTAGATGAGTTGGAAATGATCGTGGATAAAGAAGCATGGCCGATGCCGTCTTATGGTGATTTGCTTTTTGAAGTATAAGGGTGCCGGAAATAGTCAGCGGTATGCAAATACTAAAGTTTAGAAAGATATAAGAAAATATTCATAATCCTGCACTTGGAATTGCGGCAAAGATATGATATTATGACCGCAGGCAGTCAACCTGAAAGGAAGGAATTTGCAGATGACGCGGGAAGAGTTTTTGAAAAAGCTGAAAGAAGCTTTGGAAAATGATTTAAGCGGCCGTATCGTACAGGAAAATGTAAGCTATTATGAATCTTATATTATAGAAGAAATACGAAAAGGGCGTACAGAAAGTGAAGTGATCGAAGAACTGGGAGATCCCTGGATCATTGCCAGGTCTATTATCGATATGGCAGAAGGAGAGCCGGGAACCAGGGAGGCGTACTATGAGTCTGCAAAAAGCAGTTCAAGGCAGGAAAGAAAGGCGGACAGATATGCAGGCGGCATGGGAAATAATGGAAATATTCATGTTTTTTCCATGGACAGTTGGTGGAAAAAGCTTCTGGTAATTCTTGGAGTGATAGGAATTTTCCTTATTATTATTGCTGTGATCGGCGGGATTTTTAGCCTGCTGATGCCGATTATCGTGCCGGTCCTTTGCATTGCCCTGATTTTTCGCCTTATCAGCGGGCGAAGACGATGATAAATTTACTGTAATAATGAATAGGCGGCGTTTATGCGCCGCCTATCAGTCTATAATCGAAGCTATAAATATAAAACGAAAAAGTAAAAGACCGATGGGGGAGCCATCG
>NZ_JAYAZJ010000126.1:0-5211 GCF_037273965.1 Claveliimonas sp.
ACAATAGAAAAGAAGGGTAGAATATGCTGGAATATGATTTTAAACGTCCACAGCTGGAAGATAAGGAGATTATCACACATTATTTTAGACATCATACAAGCCGAAGCTGTGAACGGACTTTTGTGAATGTTTTCTTGTGGGCGAGATTTTATAATGTAACGTATGCAGTTATTGAGGATACACTGGTCTTTAAAAGCGAAGACGAAGGCAGGCTTGCATTTGCCTATCCGGCAGGTGAGGCGGACTGTGTAAGGAAAGCCATTGACAGGCTGGATCAGTACAGTAAGGAAAGGGGCAAAGCATTCTGCCTTTATAATGTGACTCCAGATAATTTTGAACAGTTGGAGAACTGGTATCCGGGAAGATTCCAGGTGGAGTACAATGAAGATCTGGCCGATTATGTATATGAGTCGGAGAAGCTCTGTACACTTTCCGGTAAGAAACTTCACGGAAAAAGAAATCACATTAATAAATTCAAAGCCACATACGAGGGAAGATGGAGCTATGAGCCGATTACAAAAGACAATGTGGAAGAATGTTTCCAAATGGCTTTGAAGTGGAGAAATCAAAACGGATGTAACGATGATCCGGAAAAAAATTCAGAGATGTGCGTTACTCTCAATTCCCTGCGGCTTTTTGAGGAGCTGGAATTAAAAGGAGGGCTTCTCCGTGTGGATAACCAGATTGTGGCATTTACTATGGGAGAGCCAATCTGTTCCGATACATTTGTTGTGCATATTGAAAAGGCATTTCCGGATGTTCAGGGTGCCTATCCGATGATCAATCAGCAGTTCGTAGAGCATGAATGTATGCAGTACAAATATGTGAACCGGGAAGAGGATACCGGGGAGGAAGGCCTTAGGAAGGCGAAACGTTCCTACCGGCCGGTGTTTATGGTAGAGAAAGGGCTGGTAACAGAGAAAAGCCCGGCAGATGTACAGTAAGGAGGAGATAGAATGATCGCAGATAAAATGAAAGGTATGGTGGCAAACAGTTCCGCTATCCGGGCAATGTTTGAAGAGGGCAATCGCCTGGCTTCCCTTTACGGAGCGGAAAATGTATATGATTTCAGTCTGGGCAATCCCAATGTTCCGGCACCGGAAGCTGTAAAAAAAGCCATCGTGGAGCTGGTGGAAGGTGAAGATCCCATTGCACTTCATGGATATACCAACAGTAACAGTGGTTATCCGGAGGTACGGCAGGCAGTGGCGGATTCTTTGAATGAAAGATTTGGGACATCCTTTGGCGAGAGAAATATTATTATGACAGTGGGGGCAGCCGGCGGTTTGAACGTTATTTTTAAAACGCTGCTCAATCCGGGAGATGAAGTCATTGCATTTGCTCCTTATTTTGGAGAATATCGTTCCTACACAAACAACTATGACGGCGTGCTGGTGGAAATTTCTCCTGATACAGAGACATTCCAGCCAAGGCTTCAGGAGTTTGAACAGAAAATCACTCCAAAAACGAAAGCGGTCATTGTCAATACTCCGAACAATCCTACCGGAGTGGTCTATTCAGAAGCTACCATTCAGAAAATGGCGGCTATTATGGAGGCAAAGCAGAAAGAATATGGAACAGATATTTATCTGATCTCGGACGAGCCTTACAGAGAGCTTGTCTATGACGGAGCAGAAGTACCTTATCTGACAAAGTATTATGACAACACCATTGTGGGATATTCCTACAGTAAATCCCTTTCCCTTCCCGGAGAGCGGATCGGATATCTGGTTATTCCCGATGAAGTGACAGACAGTGAAGAAGTGCAGTCTGCAGCCAATGTAGCTACGCGTATTCTTGGATTTGTCAATGCGCCGACGCTGCAGCAGAAGGTTGTGGCAAAATGCCTTAATGAAAAGACGGATATTTCTTTTTATAACAGAAACAGGGAAGCACTCTACGAAGGTCTGAAAGAATGCGGTTTTACCTGTATTAAACCGGAAGGGGCTTTCTATCTGTTTGTGAAATCACCGATAGAGGATGAAAAAGAATTTTGTGCGGCGGCTAAGAAATATAATATTCTCATGGTTCCGGGCAGCTCTTTTGCCTGCCCCGGCTATGTGAGACTGGCATACTGTGTAGCTCATGAGACGATTGTAAATTCTCTTCCGAAGTTTAAAGAGCTTGCAAAAGAGTATTTTTAAGAGGACAGCTATGAGCAGATTAGAAGAAAACATCCGAAAAGTCACACCTTACGTACCGGGAGAACAGCCCCAAAATAAGGTGATCAAACTGAATACAAACGAAAACCCCTATCCGCCTTCTCCGGAAGTGGACAGGGTGCTTGGAGAAGTAGACTCCGGGGATTTCCGGCTTTATCCGGATCCTTCCTGCAGTATTCTTGTAAAAGCTCTTGCAGATTGTTACGGAGTAGGAGAAGACCAGATATTTGTAGGCGTAGGGTCAGATGATGTACTGGCAATGTGCTTTTTGACCTTTTTTAACTCGGGAAAGCCAATCCTTTTCCCGGATATTACCTATTCTTTTTATAAAGTATGGGCTCAGCTGTACAGCATTCCTTATGAGTGCCCGAAACTGAATGAAGAGTTCCGGATCGTAAAGGAAGATTATTACAGGGAGAACGGCGGCGTTATTTTCCCGAATCCAAATGCACCGACGGCTGTTTATGAGGAGTTGGATTTTATAGAAGATATTCTGGAACATAACCGGGATGTTGTTGTGATCGTGGATGAGGCCTATATTGATTTTGCCGGCAGATCCGCTATAGAACTGATAGAGCGCTATGATAATCTGGTAGTGACGCAGACTTTTTCCAAGGCCCGCTCCATGGCGGGAATGCGGATCGGCTATGCTATCAGCAATCCGAAACTGATCCGTTATTTGAACGATGTAAAATATTCTTTCAATTCCTATACGCTAAACAAGGTAGCTCTTGTATGTGGAGAGGCTGCGGTAAAAGATCAGGAATATTTTGAAAATACGGTAAAAAAGATTACAGATACAAGGGAAAAGACAAAAAAAGAACTTGCAGATCTTGGATTTTCCTTCACAGATTCAAAAGCAAATTTCATTTTTGCATCTCATCCTGAATATGATGCAAAAGAGATGTTTGATGCCATGAAGGAGCAGGGAATTTATGTACGGCACTGGGACAGTGAACGGATCAGCCAGTACCTGCGGATTACTATTGGTACAGAAGAAGAAATGCAGAAATTATTTGAATTTTTGAAAAAATATATGCAGAAATAAGGAGAAGAGACTTATGTTAAAAGCAGTGTTACAGGGAATAGTAGTGGGAATTGCCAATATTATTCCGGGAGTCAGCGGCGGGACTATGATGGTTGCCATGGGGTTATACGATAAGCTGATCCACGCGATTACACATTTAAAAAGTGAGTTCCGGCAGAGTATGAAACTGTTGCTGCCAATTTTTATCGGTGCAGGGCTTGCTATCGTGATTTTGTCCAGGGTATTTGAGTTCCTTTTGGAGAACTACCCGATTCCAACAAACTTTGCATTCTGCGGACTGATTGCCGGCAGCCTGCCTTTTATTTTTCAGAAAGTAAAAGGTCATTCCGTCACAGTAGGAAAAATAATTCCTATGGTGATATTTTTTGCTGTTGTTATTTTGATGGCTGTTATGGGAGAAACCGGAGGAAAGGAAGCGGATGTAAGTTTTACTCTTATTAATGTAATTAAGCTTCTTCTGGTTGGGATCATTGCAGCAGCGACGATGGTAATTCCGGGAGTCAGCGGCTCTATGATGCTTATGCTTTTAGGGTATTATGATACTATTTTAAGAACTATTAACAAATTTATCGACGCGGTTTTATCCTTTGACATTAACAGTATTCTGGTACAGTGCGGTATCCTGATTCCATTTGGTATCGGTGTAATTTTCGGAATTTTCCTGATTGCCAAATTGATTGAATTTATTTTCATGAAAGCGGAGATCCACGCATATTATGCGATCATTGGACTCATTGTGGCTTCGCCTATTGCAATTCTTTTAAAGATAGACTGGAGCGGTTTTTCAGTTATGACTTTGGGGGCAGGAATCATCTCCTTTATTGCCGGATGGTTTGTGGCAAGTAAGCTTGGCGGTGAATAGAAAATGCCGGAGGCCCAGCCTGCAGATTCTAAGAGGAAAAGATATGAAGTGTAAATATTTTGCGGCAGTTTTGATCTCTGCTTTTGCGGTCGTCAGTTTTAGCGGCTGTTCTTTCCCAAGGTCGTTTGATGAGACAGAAAGCGGTACGGCAGCAGGGGAAGGAACAGCGGAAGCAAAGGAAAAAACACAGGAAAATATGCAGGAAGAAGAAAACGAAAAAGTAAAAATTGGTGTATCTTTTGATTCCATGGAGCAGGAACGCCGCGAAATAGAGCGGACAGTTCTGGAAGATACGGTTCAGAAGCTGGGAGCCCTGGTGGAGATCCAGAGCGCCGAAGGGGACATAGAAACGCAAAAAGAGCAGATCCGGCAGTTTACAGACGAAAGCGTCAATGTGATCATTGTCGCTGCTGTGGACAGCAGCGCATTGGAAGCAGAAATCCGCGATGCAAGAAACCAGGGGATTCTGGTAGTTTCTTATGAACGGCTGATCCAGGGAGAACAGACAGATCTCTTTGTGGCAGCAGACAGCCGGATGGCAGGGGAACAGATTGCCGATGAAATCAAAAATCAGCTTCCGAAAGGGGGAAGTATTCTGCTTGTATGCGGGCCGGAGAACGACCGGAGCAGCCAGAATACAGCAGATACTCTGGAAGAGGAATTGGAGGGAAACTCCTGGGAGATTGCTTACAGAGGATGCGCCGCTTCCTGGAGCGGGGAAGATGAAAAGCATGCTGTAGAAGAGGCTTTTCAAAATGCAGGAAAACAGGCAGATGCAATTGTATGTGCAACAGACCGTATGGCCGGCATGGCGGCTGAAATCCTGGAAAACGAGCAAAGAACAGGCGAGATGGCAGTCATCGGACAGAATGCAGATTCTGACGCCTGCAGACGGATCCGGGAGGGCACACAGGCAATGACCATCTATATACCGGCGGAAGAGCTGGCCGAAAAGGCAGCTGAATACGCAGTTCAGATGGCGGAAGGCGGTAACTTTTCCGAAACGATTACAGAAGAATACGAACTGGTCGGAGAGGAAGAAGAATTTATGGTGCCATGTTACAGAGCAGAAACATTGGCTGTTACGGAAGAGAATCTAAGCAAATTGGGACGTAACACTTTTTAAAAGTGTTACGTCC